>JBJTNN010000322.1:0-2711 GCA_046074125.1 Bacteroidota bacterium | reverse complement strand
TTTTGTTCCATGTTGGATGTTGAAACAAAATTACGCAGAAAAAGTTGAGCTTTACTTGCCTCGGCCCTGTACCATGATGAGCACAGTGTACAGCATGATTTTGAAATCCAATCCCAACGACATGTTTTCCAAATACAAAATGTCGTATTTCATGCGGTCGATCATCTCCTCTACATTGGATGCATAGCCGTATTTAATCTGACCCCAGCTAGTGATGCCGGGTTTGATTCGATGCAATCGTTGGTAAATAGGTGCTTTGATAATAATTTGATCCTTGAAGAATTCTCGCTCGGGTCGCGGCCCAACCAAGCTCATTTGTCCCATCAATACATTCACAAATTGGGGTAGTTCATCGAGCCGACTTTGTCTGAGGAAAACGCCAATGCGTGTGCGTCTATCGTCTTTGTCGTGACTCAGTTGGGGTCCCGTTTTTTCTGCATCGATGCGCATCGAACGGAATTTGATAATGTTGAACAATTTGCCTTTCAACCCAATCCTGGGTTGGGTAAAAAAGATGGGTCCTTTAGAATCGAGTCGAACGAGTAGAGCCAGAAGGATAAAGACGGGCGATAACAACAGAAGGGCAATGCTAGAAACCAGGATGTCGATCATCCGCTTCAGCACTTTTTGCCAAGTGGGCATCACCTCGAAATCTACTTCCACGAGCATCGCGCCGAGAATGTTGTTCATCTTCACCATTCCCAACACCAAGCTGTATTGGTCTGGCATGATTTTCAAATGAATGTTCTCGTTTTGCACACAATCGATGATGGCCGTAATTTGTTCGTTTTCACCGGTTTCAGTACACAAGATGATGTCTTCCACTTGATGCTCTTTGATCAAAGCAGGTAAATCTGTCCAATCGCCAAGAATTCTTGCGCCCACTTCTTTGAGCGTACAATCGTCTTGGATTTTTACAAAGCCTTTAATAAAAAAGCCTTCTGATTTTTTTGCTGAGTTTAATTCTTGGTAAAGATTCAGTGCTCTTTCGCCACAGCCCACAATGAGTGTGTTGTACCCCCAAATGCGATTTTTTACGTTGTGGATGGTTTTGGTTACCACCGCCAATCGAAACAAAAGCGTGGCGCTAAAATGGAATCCAAACAAGGTGGCAACACTCAAATAGTAATCTCTGTAATCAGAAATACTATCGTCCAAAATCAACGTGAAAAACAAGAACAAAACCCCAATGACTGAGGCGTTGAAGGTGTGCTGCAATTCTTTCAAACGGCTTCTGCGAAAGATGTAATTGTAATAGCCCGATACGGCGTACAAAGTGATCCAGAACAATGGTACAAGCAACAAGCCCAGCAACAAATTGTCGTCGTGGTTGATGGGTATTTCATACCCGTGTTTACTGGCTTCGATGTAGTTTTTTCTGAAAAAGAACAAACCCAACCAACTGATGGTTGCCGCCAACCAATCAACAAAAACGTGAAGAGCAATCCTGCGGGTTTTATTCATGTTTACTTGAGATAACTCAAACGCAAATTATCGAATAATATTTCCCTGTTGGCGACAGAATTTGCTGGTTTGTTGATATCAAAAAAGATCCGAATGCTTGTATTGGCCGGTTGATTGGCGAGTTCGTAGACCAAGTTTACATAAAATCTTTTCCAAACGCCATTGGTGGGATTGATTACCATGTAAGGAACCAATTCTGTGGTGCTGGGATTTCTCCGCTTCAAAGCCAATTGCACGGGCAAATCGGTTTTGATATCAAATTCGAAGAACACACCAGTACCATTGGTGGGTAAATCTGAGAACTCAAGAAATGAACCCACATCGAAATATTTGGCTGAATCGATGTTTTCAAAGCAAAAGCGATACACTTTTGAGTTTCCTGAGAATCGGCCGCCCAAATTGAACGGACTGCTTACGATACCCACCGTATCGCCCGGAAACGGGGAAGGAGAAATGGGCACCAACGTGGAATTGTTGTCCTCAAAGTCCTCGGCCCATTTTACCACTACAGAGGCGCGGTGTTTGAACGTAGGAATGACCGGCAATGTTTGTCCCGCCGCCAAATTCAAGGTGTCTCGATACCCTTCCAGCGGCGTATACAGGGTGAGATTGCTGCTGCTTCCGTTGATGTATACCAATGGGTAAATATCGATTTGTACCGCCCCAAGTTTATCTACCGGTATTTTGCAGGGTAGTTGAAAGTTCCCTAGGAGTTCTTGGTTGGCAAATACTTGAACCCCGGCTATCTGATGGATGGCATTGCCGTTGGCGGGATCAATATTGAGATTGATATAATCGATGGAAATTCTCGATGGAATTCCTTCATCGCGGTCTTTACAGCCGGTTTCAACCAGGCCAAATACGAATACGAAAATGATGATGAAAAACTGAAAAATCGACCTCACTCTACAAACTTAGCGGATTTTTCCTAAGAACCGAAATGATTACAAATCTTGGTATTTGCGTTGGATTTTTTCGATGGCCCACTCGCAGGTGCCACAAACCTCCATGGCATGGTCTAAATTGGTCAGTGGGGTAAGTCCTTTGTCGATGTTTTCAAGGAAATTGCGCAATTCCATTTTCCAGGTATCGAAGGGCATCACTTGTCGCTCAATTTTAATCAATTCTGGTGGCAATTCGGGGTGGTCGAAATCGGCCGATAAACTCAGTTGATCGGTTTGTGCCGCTGTGCGATATTCGATGAGTTCGTGATTGGAGAAATTCAACAAAAACAATCGGTCTTGCTG
>JBJTNN010000321.1:0-12967 GCA_046074125.1 Bacteroidota bacterium | reverse complement strand
CCAAACGCATCAACCGATTCAGGGCCATGGTACTGATCGAACAGCGGGTGCTGTGCTTGAACAGCACTTGGGGCTTGCCAAACGACTGCTCATGGATGGCATCGAGTTGAGGCAGTTGCTCCAACGTTTTCCAGTGGGGACTCATCGGCGAAAGGGCGTTTAGATGCGGCGGATGGGCCAGTCTTAGCGACGGGCGGTGGTCTTTTGGCCTACTTCAGGACAACGATCTTGTTTGCGGGTTCCACAGCTGGTAAAAACGGCTGCCAACAATACGGCAATTGCGATTAGATTTGCTACTTTCTTCATGTTAGATTCTACCTACAAAATAAACCCTTTTCCGCCCAACTTTATGCAGTGGGTGGACGAAGTGTATAAGAATCGCGACAATTTATCGTACATATCTGTCAAACGGAGACAAGAATGGGGCGAATGGGCCACTTATCTGGGGAATCTTCACAGCATTGCGGGCAAAATGGCGAAGAAACTACCCCATCACACATCGATGGGCTGTCTGGCCGATGCCCGGTCTTTGGAGCAGAGCACATCAGAATCGGTGTCGCGCTGGAAAGCCCAACAGTTTCCGGCTGGGCGATTGTTATCGCTCACGGGTGGTTTGGGGGTTGATGATTGGGCATGGGCGATGAGCGGTGCGCAGGTGGAGAGTTTGGATCCCAACCAATCACTCAACGCATGGGTGAGGTACAACGCCACGCGGTTGGGGATCAACCCACAGCGGATCGACGGTACCGCGGAGGATTTTTTGTTGGCGCTGGCCAAAACCAACCCAGCCATTGGGCGTGGGGGGCCGGGGCTTTACGATTTGGTTTATGTGGATCCGGACCGCAGGCCGAGGGGACAGAGAACCACGGTGGATGTTTCGGAATATTTACCCAATGTATTTGGTTTGATAGAGGAATACCCAGGATTGGGAAAATCGTGGTTGGTGAAGGTGAGTCCGATGGTAGATCCCACATGGCTACAGCGACAGTTTAAGTGCAGGGCCGACATTTACGCGGTGGGATTGAACGGAGAAACGAAGGAATTGTTGGCGCATGTGCAACCGGGACAGGCCGCCGAGGAGGGCATTTGTGATGCGTTTTGTTTGGTGGAGCAGATGGATGCTACGGGCAACATGGTGGTGGAGTCGCACCGATTCAGCGAGCGGTCAGCGACCATTTCTGGGGAGGTTGTTGCGGATATTGGGAAACCCGGTTACATTTTTGAACCAGCGGCTCCGTTGTTTGCATCCCACCTCCACACCCAAATCCCGCAGCGCTGGAATCTCCTTGCCGCCACGCCCAACCACAACTTCTTCGTGGCGCAAGCGCCTGAGGCTGCGGCCTTCGGCCGCAGCCTCAAAGTTCAATGCCAATTTTTAGGGAGTCTGCGCGACATTCAACGACAGTTAAAAGAAATACTGCCCCCCGCAAAAAACAAAAAAGCCCTGCCCCAACTCAACGTCACCGCGCGAAATTGTGGCATGACCACCGATGCCGTCAAAAAACTGCTGCAGGTTAGCGATGGCGGAAATCAATACCTGTTCATCGCCAAAAACGACGCACAATTTATCGCCTGGCTGGGAGAAATCGAACGGTAAATTACTTGCTGTTTACGCGGGAAGTGTACTCTTCCAATGCCGCCAACATACTGGGAATGCCTGGGGCGGGTGCCGCAATGTCCAATATCAAATTGTGCTCGGCAATGGCCTGCTGCGTGCTGCTACCAAACCCCGCAATCCGGGTATTGTTCTGCACAAAATCAGGGAAGTTGTCGTACAAACTCTTGATATCGGCCGGCGAAAAGAAAACCAAAATATCGTAAAACACATCGGCCAAATCACTCAAATCGCTGCTCACCGTGTTGTAAATGATGCACTCCGAAAAATCGTAACCCAACTTGGCAAAGTAATCGGGAATGCTGGGCTTGCGAATGTCTGAACAAGGAAACAAGAACTTCTCGCCGCTATGATTCTTATTGAACAACGTCAGGAAATCGGCTTCCGTGCCCTTGCCGAAAAACATTTTGCGCTTGCGCGGTACGATGTACTTCTGCACGTAGTTCGACACCCCCTCATTGATGGAGAAATATTTGGTGTCGGCCGGCATCTCAATCTTCATTTCATTGGCCAACGAGAAGAAATAGTCGACCGCATTGCGCGAATTGAAAATGATGGCGGTAAAATCCAAGAAGTTGATTTTCTGCTTGCGAATATCCCTCGGCGCCATGGGCTCGATGTGGATGAACGACCGAAAATCCATCTTCAATTTGTATTTCTTCACGAAGTCTTCATAGACGTTCTTTCCGGCCTCCGGTGGGGGCTGGGTAATCAAAATACTTTTTACTTTGAGTTCGCGTTCTGGTGAAGACATGTTACTTATGATCTAGATAGAATGGTAAACAATACCGAGTATGGTAAAATTTCCAAGGTGCAAAAATACAAAAATGAGAGAAAAGTCAACTGCCTATCTTGGAATAAACCCACAAAGGCATAAATACTGCGAATAACCACCCACAATACCAATAAGAATGATATCCAATGAGATAGATCAATTCCGTGATACTTGTACCCGTTATAGTAAAAGATCAAAAACAGGGGAAAGTAAATCAACGACAACAAAAAATTCACGTTGTATTGACGTTGGATTTGACGGCGCACCATCTCCTCGATATTCACACTACTGGCAAATAAAAACTGAATGGTTTGTTGGGTCGACACGGCGAGCAACACACCCAAATACAGGAAAATGAAAACAAAAAAGTTGTTCAGTTGCAGGTATCCTCCAAATATCAAGTTAAGCAAAATACCAGCGGCAAATACGGCCTGTGAGATCACAAACACCACCCCCGACCCTCCGCCAAATTGTGTAATGGTTCGATCAGCCAGTAATTCATTGTAATAATAGGGATTCATAACACTCCTTACTCGCAGCTCAAACTGCTTTGGGAAAGCGGCCCTATAATATATAAACACAATCAACAAGCACAGCCCCAACCCAAAATACCAAAACTTCCCTTGTCCACGACGATAGTAGATGGGGTTCTTGTATGGATCATAGGGATTTGCGGAAACATAGGAAATTTTGTCCCCGAAATGCACCTTACCCATTGATTTCACTACACTATCGAGTTTGCCTTGTTTGATGGAATCCAAAAAGTGAACATTGCGGGTAAATTTCACCATGGCCGCAGAATCTGGCCTTGCCTCCAAACTGTCTGGCTCAAAGATATACCCGTTGATGGGGCGCTTAAGTCGGGCACGATAAGCTTTCTGGGCCGCCTTGTATTCTTTTTCTCTGGCTTTGGCAACGTCGTCAGATTCTTCAGCAAAAAGCCCGCCGACAAACAATAGCATCGCCAACACCATTCCCAAGCGTTTGAAAAAAAAGGCGGTATGGCGAGCCATCAACATGGGGCAAAAATACGGCAAATGACGCACCTTTGCTCTGTGTTAGGCTTGTATATCCATATCCCGTTTTGTAGGCAGGCCTGTCATTACTGCAATTTCCATTTTAGCACGCAGCTGAAGCATAGCGAGGCCATGGTTTCGGCCATTGCGCAGGAGATCGACCAAGCGCGCAACATCCACCCTACCCTGTTTCTAGGCGATGCGTCATTGCCCAAAATCAACACATTGTATTTCGGCGGGGGGAGTCCTTCTGTGCTTACCCCCCAAGAACTTCAACGCATATTCGATGCGATTCGTCGCAATTTCGATTTAACTATCCTCTCAGAAACCACGCTCGAGGCCAACCCTGAGGACCTTTCTCCAGAGAATTTGATGTTGTGGAAATCGATGGGCATCAACCGATTGAGCATGGGCATTCAGAGTCTGAACGACGAAGAACTTCGATGGATGAACCGAGCCCACAGCAGCGAGCAATCGCGAGCGGCTGTGGCGAGGGCCGCCGCCCAGGGCTTCCATGATGTAAGCATCGACCTCATTTATGGTTCGGAGAAAAAATCACTTTCACAATGGAAAGAGGAACTCGCCTGGGCGGCACAGTGCGGGGCCTCACACCTGAGTTGTTATGCGCTCACCATTGAGGAAAAGACGGCTTTCGGACATCAAGCGAAGAAAGGACAGCTTTCGGCCCCGCCCGATGAGCATGCCGAAGCCCAATTCCTCTACCTCAGCGAGTGGGCCCATGCGCAGGGCTGGGAGCATTACGAAATTAGCAATTTGTGTTTGCCAGGACATCGCGCCAAGCACAACAGCAACTACTGGCAAGGACATCCCTACATCGGCATTGGCCCCAGTGCGCACTCATTTGATGGCAAAACCCGCCGTTGGAACATCGCCCAAAACCACACTTACATCGAAAAAATCACCCAAAACGCTAAGGCCTTTGAAGCAGAAATATTGTCGGCCGCGGACCAAACCAACGAACTGCTGATGACCGGCCTGCGACTCATCGAAGGGGTTTCGCTGCAAGCATTGGAATGGCTATGGCCCGGCTACACAGAGCAGAAAGCGCCACAGGTAAAATCGCTCGTTCAAAAAGGATGGTTGATGGCAGAATCGGACCGATTGATCATCCCCGTATCGGCCAGATTCCTGTGCGATGCCATCACCGTGGAATTGATGGTTGACTAATCCACGAACATCATCGCAATGCTAAAATTGACGCATGTCATGGTTTCCGCTTGGATTCTGTTGTAATTTTGTATAAAATTACGGTCATGAATCGCAAGACGAACAACAACATTTTGGTCCCAACCGATTTTTCGGATGTAGCAGACAACGCGTTAACCCACGCCATCACAGTGGCCAAAGCCTATGGCAATGAAATCACTTTATTGTACATCTTGGAGGATGGAGTGTTGGGCGGTTTGTTTTCTGGCGGACAGTCTGATGTGATGCGCGATGCCATCAAAGCGAAATTGGAAGCCAAAGCCAAAGAGATCAGCGAGACCAGCGGGGTGAAAGCCCATGCAAGGGTTGGGAACGGGAAGGTATACAAAACGGTATCGAAAATCGCCAACGAAGAGCAGTTCGATTCCATCATTATGGGCAGCAACGGCGCCAGCGGATTGGAGCAAATTGTGGGCTCAAACGCTTCACGCACCATCCAATATGCCGAGGTACCGGTGGTTGTGGTGAAACAAAACACCGCCAAAGCGCACGGATACAAGAAAATTGTATTGCCCATCGATTTAACCATCGAAAGTCGCCAGAAGGTAGAATGGGCCATCCACTTGGGTAAAAAATTCAATTCTGAAGTGCATGTGGTATACACCAAATCATCCGATGAATACTTGCAGCGCAAGATTGCATTGAACATCAACTTGGTAAACCATCAGTTGAAAGACAGCGGCTTGGAGCACAAAGTATTTGCGATGGAAGATGGTCTGCTCGATAATTTCGCGAACGAAATCATGAATTACGCCAACACGGTGGGCGGTGATTTGATTTTGGTGATGACCCACACCGAGAAGGGCATTTCAGAGATGATCATCGGAACCCTCACCCAGCAGTTGGTGAACCGCAGTCAGAACATTCCTGTGATGTGCATCCACCCCCACGAAACAGGTTTCACCTACGATTATTAATTGCAGCAACGGGGAAAAAATTCCCCGATACACAAGAAAAAAGGGCCCCGCGGGGCCCTTTTTTCTTGTGGGTTCCATTGATGTTAAAAATCGAATATCACCCCAATCGATGGCTGTAAAAACCCATTGGCGTTTACCAAATAATCGGCTTTGTATGAGGGCACCGCAGCAGAGGGGTCTGTGATCAAATTGCCCGCAGCATCTTGAGCCGCAATCAACGTGGGCGCCCCCAAATATTCCTTGTTCAAGAAATTCTGAATGTCCATGTATAAGTTCAACGACGACTTCTTAAAGTACCAAACCTTATCAACCCGCACATCCAACTGAGAGAATGTACCCAAGCGCAAGGTGTTCAACTTGCTGTAATCGTTCAGTGCCACCCCGGTTACATCCCAGTTGGCCTTAACCAAACTTCGATGCACATCAAATGGCGAATAAGGTCGGCCCGTAGCCAAACGAAACTTCGCCCCCACTTCCCAATTGCGCTTCATTTTCATACCCCCAACCAAACTCACCGTGTGGCGACTATCCCAAGCACTCTTCACCGCATTGCCCTTTTTGTCGCTAAACTCACTCCAACTCAACGTGTACGCCAAGATGCCATACAAGCCGGAGCGACTTCTTTTCTGGATTAAAAATTCCATGCCGTAAGCCCTACCATCGCAAACAGAACTCACAGGTTCGTTGCCCACAACAGCGAAATCGGTGCCCAAATTCCCCAAACAAATACTGTCGTTCAGCGCCAACGGATAATTGGCATATTGCTTATAAAACCCTTCCAAAGTAATGCGGGTGTCTTTCACCTTGTTGTATTGCAAACCGGCAGCCACCATGCGGTTGCGGATGTATTTCACCCGATCTTGGTTATCTAAACCACCCGATGCATTGCGATACCCCAAAATGGTGTACGATGGCAATTGGGTAAACTGTCCTACGTTGGCGTTAAAAAACAACCCATCCACGGCGGTGGGCAAGCTCGCACTCACCGAAAGCGTGGGTTGATTCAATGGATTGCGCATGGTTTTGTTGTAGCTATTACCATCCAAACGACCTGCGAAGCTCAGGGTACCATTGCCCATCACGTTGCGATACGCCCTCACAAATCCGCTGTATTTGGCCAAATTTAGTTGGCTTTCGAAAGCGATGTTGCGAACCGTTCCGGGGGTACCTGGCGCTCCAGGGATCAATACCTTGGCCTTGTTGTCGACCCCAAATTGCACGTATTCAAGACCTGCCCCGGCCAAAAATTTCCAGCGCTTGATCGATCTTGAATTCTCAATGCGCAACTTGTTTTCCTCTTCGATGCTTTTGTAGGTGAAAATGCGGTTATCCTCCGAACTTTCGTCGTTGTTGCGGTACTTGTAGGAGGTGTTATTGAGCATGTTGCGGCTCAAAAAATACTGGGTTTTCGACTGGGTGCCGTAGTGTGTGTAAACCGTTCCGAACGTGTAATTCCATTGGCGATATACCGGCAGGTAGCCCAAAATGTATTTGTTCGACTTCAACTGAACACTGTCTGTAATGTTGTCGTTCACCTTCAAATTCAATCGGAAGAAATCAACCGCGCCCACCATCAAAAAAGAGACATCGTCTTTGTCGTTCAGTTTCACTTTCACCTTGGCTTGGTAATCGATAAAGTTGGGCAAGAATGGCAATCCCAACACCGAAAACAACCCCTGCAGGTAACTTTGTCGAGCCGAAAAAATGTAGGTGGTTTTCTTTCCAATGGGACCGTCAGCCGTGAATCCCACATCGCTGCTTCCCAAAGTGAAGCGGTATTTGGCTTTGTTGGTGTTCCCATCCATCTGTCGGAAATCGAGCACACTGCTCAGCCCATTGGCATAATTCACAGGAAAAGCCCCCGTGTAAAAGTTCACTTCTTTGATAAAATTCACATTGAGTAAGCCCACAGGTCCGCCCGTGCTCCCCTGGGTTTGAAAGTGGTTGATGATGGGAATTTCCACCCCGTCGAGGTAGAACTTATTCTCCGATGGCGATCCGCCGCGAATCACCACATCGTTTCTGAAGCCAGGGATGCTGATAACCCCGGGCAAACTTTGAATGATTTTGGAGATGTCGCGGTTCCCTCCTGGGTTGCGCTCAATTTCGCGAATGCTCAACTTCTGGGACGACACCGGACTCTCGGCTTCCCGCTTTTGGATATTCGACCGGCGAATGTTCACCTCGCCCACCCCACTGGCCAGCGATTGAAGTTCCAAGGCAACAAATGGCGATTTGTCATACGTGAAAAGCATCTCTGCCGACGATTCAGATTCGTAGCCCTCAAGGGTCACCGATACCGTATGATAACCCGGCTCAACATTGTTGATGACAAAGGTTCCTTCCAACGTGGTTAACACCGAAGATTCTTGCTTATCGATCTGCACCTTGGCGCCAGTCAGTGGCTTGCGACTCATCACATCCACCACCTTGCCCTGTATCACAACTTGGGCCGAAACCATTTGAGACAGTAAAAGTCCCAAGGAAAACAAAACAACTCTCATGTGAAAGTTAAACAAAACACCCTTCAAAGGGTTTTAACTTTCAACAAAATTGTCAGTCCTTTTTCAAATTGTGCATTACTTGTCGGTCATTTCGTCATAAAACGACCTTGGCAAGATATTCGCAAACCCAAATAAACCTTAATTTCGCATACTTATCATGTTTGGCAATATCATCAAATCGTTCTCCAAGCTGCTTGGCGGTACCTCCGCAGAAAAAGCGCTGAAGGAAATAGAGCCCATCGTGGCGCAAATCAACGCCTATTTCGAAGAATACAAAGGACTTAGCAACGATGCTTTGCGTCGCAAAACCGACGAATTCGTGGAGCGCATCAACGCCCACCTGTCGGAAATCGATGCGGAAATCGCCGATTACAAAAAACAATTGGCAGAAGCGCCCGAATCTGACATCGAACTGAAAGACGATTTGTTCAATGCATTGGATGAAATTGAGCAGAAGCGCGACAAAGAACTGGAAGACATTTTGAATGAATTGTTGCCGGAGGCTTTTGCCGTTGTGAAAGAAACCGCTCGCCGTTTTACCGAAAACGAAGAAGTTGTGGCAAGTGCAACAGATTTAGATAGACTGTTGGCCTTGAAGCACCCACACATTGGCATCAACAACGATCAAGTATCGTACAAAAACGAGTGGATGGCTGCTGGCGGTAAAATTCGCTGGAACATGGTCCACTACGACGTTCAGTTGATTGGGGGTATCGCACTGCATCGCGGCAAGATTTCTGAGATGGCCACTGGGGAAGGTAAAACGCTGGTGAGTACCCTACCCGCCTACCTGAATGCATTGGGGAAACGCGGGGTTCACATGGTAACCGTGAACGAATATTTGGCCCGACGCGACAGTGAATGGAACGCGCCCATCTTCAACTTTTTGGGTTTAACGGTTGACTGCTTAGAATACCACCGCCCCAACAGCGAAGAGCGGAGAATGGCTTATTTGGCCGATATCACTTATGGTACCAACAACGAGTTTGGGTTTGACTATCTGCGCGACAATATGGCACACACGCCAGAGGAGCAGGTTCAGCGCAAGCACCACTATGCGATGATCGACGAAGCGGATTCGGTATTGATCGACGATGCCCGTACGCCATTGATTATCAGCGGACCAACCCCCAAAGGAGACATCCAGCAGTTTGAGGCATTGAAGCCCCGCATTGAGAAATTGGTGGAGGCCCAGAAGCGCTATGCCAACACGGCACTGGTGGAGGCAAAAAAATTGATCGCAGCCGGGAATACGGGTTACAAAGAAGGCGAAGGGGGATTGGCGCTGTTGCGTGCTTTCCGCGGATTGCCGAAGAACAAAGCTTTGATCAAATTTTTGGGTGAAAGCGGGATGCGTGCTTTGCTGACCAAAACCGAAAACCACTATTTGCAAGACCAGCAAAAAGAAATGCCTTTGGCCGATGCGCCGCTGTATTTCACCATCGAGGAGAAGACCAACAGCGTAGAATTGACAGAAAAAGGACTTGAATTGATTACCCAAGGTGAGGCCGACCCCAATTTCTTCGTGTTGCCTGATGTGGGTTATGAAATGGCGGAAATTGAGCGCAGCAGCGACAGCGAAGCCGACAAATTGAAGCGAAAAGATGCCTTGATGCAGGAGTTTGCTGAGAAAAGCGAACGCATCCACTCCGTGCAGCAGTTGTTGAAGGCCTATGCGTTGTTTGAGCGCGACGTAGAATACATCCTGGCAGAGGGCAAGGTAAAGATCGTGGATGAGCAAACAGGTCGTGTCATGGAAGGGCGCAGATATTCGGATGGTTTGCACCAAGCCATTGAAGCCAAAGAGAATGTGCGCGTGGAGGCGGCAACACAAACCTATGCCACCATCACCTTGCAGAACTACTTCCGCATGTACCACAAACTTTCGGGGATGACGGGTACGGCAGAAACAGAAGCCCAAGAATTGTGGGATATTTACAAATTGGGCGTGATGGTGATTCCCACAAATCGCGGAATTTCTCGGATCGACCAAGAAGATTTGGTGTACAAATCGAAGCGTGCCAAATACAATGCGGTGATTGAAGAAGTGGTGCAGTTGAGCACCGCGGGCCGACCTGTACTGGTAGGTACCACCTCGGTGGAGGTGAGTGAGCTATTGAGTCGTATGTTGAAGTTGCGTGGCATCAAGCACAACGTGCTGAATGCGAAGCAACACCAAAACGAAGCAGGCATTGTGGCCGAAGCGGGTTTGAAAGGGGCCGTTACCATTGCAACCAACATGGCAGGTAGGGGTACCGACATCAAGATCGATGATGAGGTAAAATCATTGGGTGGATTGGCGATCATTGGTACAGAGCGTCATGATAGTCGCAGGGTTGATAGACAGTTGAGAGGTCGGGCCGGCCGTCAGGGCGATCCCGGGACATCTCGTTTCTACGTGAGTTTGGAGGATGATTTGATGCGCATTTTCGGTTCTGAGCGCGTGAGCAAGCTGATGGACCGATTTGGTTATGGGGAGGATGATGTGATTGAGAACAGCATGATGACCCAGACCATTGAGCGCAACCAGAAGCGGATGGAGCAGAACAATTTCGGCGTACGGAAGCGATTGCTGGAGTACGACGATGTGATGAACAAGCAGCGAACCAACATTTACCGCATGCGGAGCAATGCGTTGTTTGGTGAGCGCTTGAGCATTGACTTACGCAATATGTTGTACAACTGGTGTCAAGAGACCGTGGAACAGTACAAAAACGGCGGACATTACATGGACTTGGAATTGGAAGTGATTCGTACGTTGGCCATGGATTTGCCCTTCGATGAGGTGACCTTCAACAGCGCCAAGTCGGCCGAGGAATTGGCAGATCAACTGTTCGACAACCTCACACTGCGCTATGCGCAAAAAACTGAGGCCATGCGCACCCAAGCGTTGCCCGTGTTCAAAAGCATCCGCGCCGAACAAGGCGAGCGCATCGAAAATGTGGTTGTCCCCATGACCGATGGCACACACCAATACCAGCTTACGGTGAACATGCAAAAAGCGCTCGACACCGATTGCAGAACCATGGTTCACGAATTGGAGAAGAGTGCCACACTTTCTATTCTCGACGATGAATGGAAAGAACATTTGCGTGAATTGGATGAACTAAAACAGAGTTCACACAACGCACAGTATGAGCAGAAAGATCCGTTGTTGATTTATAAAATTGAGAGTTTTGAGTTGTTCGGAAAAATGCTGCAACGCATCAATACCCAAGTGTTGGGCATGTTGTTCAGATCGCGCATTCATGCTGAAAACGAGGTCTCTGAGGCACGTCCAGCATTGAAGCGACAAGATCCAAAAATTCAGACCAGCCGCCCCGAGATGGACGCGATGGGTGGTGGAGAAATGCCCGCGGAATTGAGCGCACCTGCACCAAGACCCACGCAAAACCCCATCATCAACGACTTGAAGGTTGGCCGAAACGATCCTTGTCCTTGCGGAAGCGGCAAAAAGTTCAAAGCCTGCCATGGCAAAGATTGATTCTGAACCGAACCAACCGACAAACTCGGACTACTATTTTGAAAATGGCTTCTTGGTGTTCACCCGGGAGTACCACGTGAAACGCGGATTCTGCTGTGGAAATGGTTGTAGGCATTGTCCATACATACCTAAACACGGCAAAGGAAGCAAAAATCTAGCACCAAAGTCGAGCCAGTAAGTCTGTAAGCAGACCTGCGGCGTTTCATTTGTGAAAAACTTAACGCAAAGTTGGGATAAACTCAATGAGTGTGCGATAATTTTTGTGGAGAGATGACCTAATTTTGCGGGGTGAATTCACCCATTCAATCTGCATTGATTTCCGTTTTTTACAAAGACGGATTAGACCAAATCGTAAAAGCCCTCCACGAGAAAAACGTAACCCTGTATTCTACTGGCGGAACCCGCAAATTCATTGAAGACATGGGGATCCCCTGTGTGGCCGTTGAAGACATTACCGGTTATCCATCCATTTTGGGTGGTCGCGTGAAAACCTTGCACCCCAAAGTGTTCGGTGGCATCCTAGCCCGCCGCGAGTTGGATCAAGACATGCAAGAAATTGCCCAGTACGAAATCCCTTTGTTTGATTTGGTGATGGTGGATTTGTACCCCTTCGCCGAAACGGTGGCTGCGGGTGGTAGCGAACAAGACATCATCGAAAAAATTGATATCGGTGGGGTGTCTTTGATTCGCGCAGGTGCAAAAAACCACGCACACACAACCATTATCGCCCATAAAAACGAATACTCGTCTTTCTTGGAAGCATTTACTGCCGGCAATGGCAGCTTGAGCTTGGCACAACGCAAATCGTTTGCAGGCAGAGCGTTCGCGGTCACTGCGGAATACGATGGACTCATCGCCGATTGGTTTGCAGGGAACAAAACCTACAGCCTTCGCTACGGCGAAAACCCACACCAACAAGGTCAATTCTTGGGCAATTTGGAAGCCATGTTCACCAAACACCAAGGCAAAGAATTGTCTTACAACAATTTGCTCGACGTAGACAGTGCCGTTTGTTTGATGAATGAATTCGACAAGCGCGCCGGCGCAACCTTCGTGATCATCAAACACAACAACGCTTGTGGCGTTGCAACACGCAGCACTGTGCTTGACGCCTGGACAAACGCTTTGGCTTGCGATCCGGTGAGTGCCTTTGGTGGTATATTGGCAACCAACGCCAAAGTTGATTTGGCCACCGCCACCGAAATCAACCAACTATTTTTCGAGGTATTGATTGCCCCTGCTTACGACGCTGATGCCCTGGAATTATTGAAAGGAAAAACCAATCGCATCGTTTTGGAAACCACAGGAGATATCGCCCTGAATCCCAAAATGGTGAGAACGGCGTTGAATGGACAACTGATCCAAGACAGGGATTCTGTAACTGAGAAACAGGCAGATATGAAGCCTGTAACTGAAACTTTGCCCACAG
>JBJTNN010000320.1:0-4694 GCA_046074125.1 Bacteroidota bacterium | reverse complement strand
ACTTCGTTTTGAGCCTGGGCTGAAACAGCAAAAAGCAATAAAAATACAATGGTTACTATTTTAAATAATCTCATAATGATTCAAAATCTAATTCTTCGAACAATTCATCCTCCATGTCAAATGTTGCCAATCCGTTATCTTCCAAATCTTGCAAAGCCCGTTTGGTTCTCTCTGGCATTTCCTCTGCATCAATGATGGTGTAGACATTTGGTTCCTTATACTTGGGCATTTCCTCCATGATTAAGGGCTCTACCAATTGTAATCCGTCTGGAATGGTATCGTTGGGCGTTTGCTCGTCCAATGGGGATTCAAAGACAGTCCCTTCTTCCTCTTGCAAAGCCACCGTTTCTGTATCAATTTTTGGAGGTTGAATGGCTGTCCAAATAAAATAAGCAGCTACAATGGCTGATATTGCTGCAGCAATACCAAGCCAACCTGGGGTTGCGGATTCATGCTGCCGACCTGCAATGGGTGCGAATGCCGTTGCAGGTGCATCTAAAGAAATAGGTTTTTCTTCTGCAGGGGAATCACTCAATGGCTCTGCCTTCGCTGTATTAAAGTTGGAAATTGTCACTTCGTCCCGCAAGGTAGAAATGGCTTCTACATCAGACGAATTCGAATGTTTTTTTGTTGTGATGTACGATTCCAATTCATCAAGGCCTACTGATTCAGGGACTTCATGAACAATGATTGACTCAATTGGTGCAGTTTCTTGGTTAGCCGGCGCTTCAATAGCGGAAAAATCATCCTCAATTACAGGATTGACATTTTCAGACACTTCATCTTCAGCAATGGGCACTTCTGCTGCAACTACCTCAAGTATTGGATTTTTGATTTCTGGCTCTGACGCATCAGGAACCACAGGCAGCGATATGGATTGATCATCCAGGGTCATTTCCCCGTAAGAAACCACTTTTATTTCTTCGTTGGCTTGACTGACTTCTTCTGAAATAGCACCAAAATTTACCCATTCAGGATTTTCATTGGTTGAAAATGTCAGGGGTGGTATTATCACATTGCCCAGAGCATCCAATTCCTTATTAACACCCTCACTTTTCGCAGTTAGTGGATCTTGCTTTCTTGCCCTTTTCTGCACGCCAACCGTGTCAATCTTTGTTACAGAGGGATTTAGTATTTGGGATTGTGTTGTTGCATGATCAACTTTCACCAATTCACTGGCCGCTTTGTTGATACCCAGTCGTTGAAACAGACGTGACTCAGTATCCTTGAAATAAGCCTCAGGTGCAGCGTATGCAGATCCAATTTTTTCGTTTTCCAAATCCATGTGATTAAACTCTTTCTTTAGATGCGTTGAATTTGCGATCGTTTAAAGTACATTTAAATAAATCTCCAATTTTTTCACTGCGTGGTGATATGACGATTTGAGAGCTCCTTCGCTGGTAGATGTTAATACAGATATATCAGCGTACGACATCTGTTCAAAATACTTTAACGTAAAAACCAATTTTTGTTTGAACGGAAGAAAACACATTGCTTTTTGCAGTTTTAGCGCGATTTCATCACCTGACAAATACAAATCCTCAGAGATCATTTCCGCCATTTCAGGTTGGGCTTCATCGAAATCGATACTAGGTTTACGTTTTCTTAATAAATTGATAGATTCATTGGTGGCTATACGAAATACCCAAGTTTTTAGCATACTATCACCCTTGAACTGATGTCCGTTCTGCCAAATTTTAATAAATGAATTTTGAACTGCGTCATCAGCATCGTCGTGACTCACTAGTAAGTGTCTACTATGATAGTATACCATCTTTTGATATCTCCTTACTATCTCAGAGAATAGACTCTCGGTCATCCCATCGCGCAACAACTCAACGGTTAACTCATCATCTGAATAATGAGATAGTTGTTGGGTGCTTAAGATCTCAGACGGGATAGTTGACTCCTGGTTCATTCGTTATATTGGAAATATTCAAAATGCGAAATAGAAACAATTCCATGACTTAGACACAATCGAAAGCCGAAAAGTTTAACACAAGTTATTCCACATTTTGAAATTTTATGTTTCACAAGAAAAAAGGAAGAAAGTCTTTGGAAAGAGAGAATAAATGTGTATTTTTGCACCCCAATTAGGATTAAAACCCATGAATTCCATCGTTAATAGCATCGCATCTGAGTACTTAAGAACAGACCTTCCAGCGTTCAAGGCAGGAGATCGTGTAACTGTTCATTATAAAATCAAAGAAGGTTCGAAAGAGCGTATCCAGCAGTTCCAAGGTGATGTGATTCAGCGTCGCAATGGCGGTATCGACGAAACCTTTACCGTTCGTAAAATTTCTAACGGTATCGGTGTAGAGCGTATTTTCCCTATGCACTCTCCTTTCATCGATAAAATCGAAGTGAACAGAAAAGGTCGTGTACGTCGTGCACGTATTTTCTACCTCCGCACACAAATCGGAAAAGCGGCTCGTATCAAAGAGCTTCGCACAAGATAATCAATCTCTATTTTCATATGAAAGCCCAGCTCCGCTGGGCTTTTTTTTGCTCCCTGCAACTGAGTTCAACGCCCGAAACTCTCCCCACCACCACTATTCATTATCGCTTACCCAGCTTAAACAACGCACTCACCCCAACCCCGTTGTGATAAACCCCCGTTGGGTAAAACAGGTTGCGGTTGTCTTGCACCACCGCCGATGTGATACTGTAATCCCAAGTGAACCTCAAATCCAGAGACTCGCTCACCCCCTTGGTCACGCCCAACTCCAACATCATGTTCCCTTTTTTAAAGTCCTCGGAAATACCTGGATTCGTTCCCTCCCTCTCCTCAACCTTCAACAATTTCGCGTATCGCAACCCACCTGAAAACGAAACCACCCCCGCAACCGGCAACTCCACATCGTACAAACCGTTTACCTGCAACTCTATTTGCCTGCATCGGATGTGAAAGGCATTGACAAACGTAATTGGATCAAATGCCCTCCGACTCCCACGCTCATTCATTGACATTTGCATTTCCAGCGCACTAAACCCATCATCGTTCCAACGAAACCCCGTTACCACCCCCAATTGATAGCCAAACTTGTTATACCCAGAAGCTTGATCTCCATCCAACTGCGAGGCAATGACCCCCACCAAAGGCTTCCCATAAAAACCCATGGGAGGATTTTCCAACCCACGTGCCACCACCCTGTGCGCGCCCATAGTCATGCTAAACACCACGACTGGCAAGGCCAATAAAAATCGTTTCGACATTCTATTCCTGTTGTAACTTGCAGCAAGTTATCGCAAAAAGGAGTGAACAGCAAGGCAAACAAAATATTGATTGTTGGCGGAGGATTGGCCGGTAGCACCCTCGCGCTGGAATTATGGAGTCGCGGCGTGGATTTCACCCTTATCGACAATCAATTTCCGCACAGTAGCAGTCGCGTTGCCGCTGGATTGTTGAATCCCATCGTACCCAAAGGCGTGAGAAAAACATGGCAATGCGATACCCTTTTCCCCTCCCTTTTCAACTACTATGAACAATGGGAACAATTGCTCCAAACCAAATTTATTTACCGTTTTCCTTTTTTGAACATTCATGCCAACGACAGTGAAACGCGGGAATGGCAGAAGCGCTCCCAAGACCCAGCCCTTTTTCATTGGCTAGAGCCCGACATCCCCCAACGTAGCCCGCACATCCCCCGCGAATCTGCTACTTGGGTGAACCATTGCGGTCGGTTAGACGTACCCGAATTCCTGCAAGCGTGCCAAACCTTTTTCACGAAAAACAATCAATACATAATAGCCCCTTTTTCGCATGACGCCTGCCGGCAACTCGATCAAGGTTGGCAATACGAACAGGAGATCTACAGCGACCTCGTTTTTTGCGAAGGCATTGGCATTTTGCAAAATCCGTGGTTTAACGATCTGTTTTTCGACCCCACAGGTGGCGACATTTTGAAGGTACACATACCCAATCTGGGTGAAGACCCTTGTATCATCAAACAGAAACAATGGATTGTGCCAACTGCGGAGCCCAACATTTATTTGTTGGGAAGCAATTTTCACAAAAACAATTTGAGCCATGTCCCTGAACCCGCCGATGCCGAATTCTTACTGGCCCGTGCAAGGCATATCACCAAACAAACCGTTACATTGATTGAACATCGCAGAGCGGTGCGACCCACGGTTCAACAAAGACGTCCATACCTAGGAAAACATCCCAACGAGAAGGGTTTGTACGTATACAATGGATTGGGTGCAAAAGGCAGCAGTTTGTGCAGTTGGCTTTCGCCCATGCTGGCCAACTTCCTTACGCAGGATATACCATTACACCCCGAAGTTGATATCGCCCGTTTTACTTATTGATTTGATCCAAGAACACCAGGAAATCGTCGGGAGAGGTGATGATTCTGCAGTTGCTGGGAATTTTCAAATCTCTCCGTTTCACAACTTGCGTACCCGTTACCAAAATTTGGGTATTGGGCCAATTGCGCGCCAAGGTTTGAATGTAAACTTGTACGGGCATGCTGGCATTGGCATTGGTAATGGCGCAAAATACTACATCTGGGTTGTGCAGTTTGTAGATTTTGTTGAGATCATCAAGCGGCGTTGAGGTACCCAAATAGGTCACCTTTTGTCCGCGAGCACGCAATATGTAAGAAGCGAACAGCAAACTCAATTCATGGTTCTCACCGTTGGGCAAAAACAACAAGAATTTCTTGGCATTGGGATGAGAAAGCACATTC
>JBJTNN010000319.1:0-3340 GCA_046074125.1 Bacteroidota bacterium | reverse complement strand
GAATAATTCAAGGCCGACAATTCAACCCGTGCACCAAAAATTGAAGCGGCCAATGGATCCACCGTGATTTCACCATTTTTTACCAAAGCCTTGGCGGTGGCCTGTTGCAAATCATAGTCCTCGTAAAGCAATTGTCCCACGTTGAGGTTAAACATTAAATCCAAATTTTCAGGGATTCGGGGGGCGTTGCTGGCCATACTGGCAGAGCCTGAAACTGCTGATTCCGCCTTTTCTAATGCCGCACTGCTCTCAACGGCGCCTGTGGTCTCAGCGATCTCATGAGACATGGCTGTGTTCTCATTGGTTGGCTTAGGGGTGCTGGCCGACATCCAAGCCATCCACTCATTCAAGTCCATCCGGTTGCTGTTGATAACCAACTGACCTTGCAAAGTTTCATTGTTCAGATAATAGCCCAACATGTTTTGGAGTTTCCCGTTGATGTTCATGGCCGATTTTCCGAATTGCAGCTGGTTCACTGTAATGTTGAAATCGGAAGGACTCACGCCCATGTCTAACTGCTGCAATTTTAATGGCAGTGTAGTAGGTGAGGTGTATGCAATATTTTTCAGGGCGATACTGCCGCCGGCCTGTAAATCGTTGTATTGTTCTTTGGTAATGGCGCTGTAATGTCCATCAAAATTGAAATGTGCATCAACCTCTCCGGCAACCGAAGTGCCCGATTCTAGAGGCATCAATTGCTTCCATTTGTCTAAATGCAAATTGATATCCACTTTGCCGTTGGCGTATGGGTTGCTCACTGGCGTTTTCATGTCGAGTGCGATAGCGAGTTTGTCGCCACCGAGATTGGCACTGAAGGGCGCAATGACAATGTGGGTGTTGTCGGGATTGCCATCGGTGTTATCCAACGTGAAATTGAGTTGGATGTTGCTGGCATTGGCAGGCATTGCCGGGTATTGGAAACCCGCGTCTTTTACATTGAGTGCAACATGGGTTGAGGGCATGCGGTCATCGTTCATGATGCCTTTCATCGTGAATTCAAGTCCCATCGATCCACTGGCTTTTACATCGGCAAAATTCTCGGTGTAGCAACCGGGGACCACACTCAGGAAGGATTTGAAATCGCTATTGGGCGTGCGCACATCGATGTCCATATCCATGTCGGTCTCGCCCATTTTTACCCATCCTTTGGCGATCAGGGGCAAGTCATTGATTTGAAATTGGTTGTCGGCAAAGCCAAATTTCATCTGGTTGAGGTCCATGTTGATGGCTGTTTCGCCGCTCAGTTTGGCTTTGGATAACAGCGTCATGCCCGCGAACGATAGGCTGGCCCGGTCGATGCCAATTTCATTGTTCAAGGTAAAAATGGCGTCGGAAAAATCACCCTGACTCAGCAAGTTGGTGCCTTCGGTGGTGAGTTCAAAATCCATTGAATGATCCACGTAATGGATGCGGGTATTTTCGATGTTGAGTTCTTTGATTTTGAGCGACATCGGGGCGCTGCTGTCTGCGGGCGCTTCTGGAGTTGTTGTGGTATCAGCGATGGCAATGTCGAAGTTTGCGGCCCCACTTTTGAGGAAAATTACATTGGCTCTGGCGTCTTGCATGTGAATTTTACGAATCACGATGTCGTTTCCGCTAAAAACCGAGGCGATATCAACCACCAATCGCAAATGGGGTGCATGGATGAGGGTGTCGTTGGCAAACGAGTCCTTGCCCACGATTCTGAGGTCGTTGATTCCCAAACTCAAATTGGGGAAATTGCGGATCAAACTCAGCGATAGGTCCGGATCAAAACTCACCGTGGCTTTGAGGTTCTTGTTGGCAGCGGTCTGCACGGCACTGACAATTTTCCCTTTGAAGGCAAAAGGCAGGATGAGCAAAAGGGCGATCAGTGAGCCCAACGAGATGCCGGTGATTTTGAAGACTTTTTTCCAATTCATGCGCTTGAGTAACGCAAAAATAAGGAATCGACGTTGGAATTGGTTTGGGTTGTTGGTGTCGACAAAATGTAATATTGGGCAACATACCCATGGGTATGTTATTTATTTTTGCGATGCGACGAAAAAAAATTGTAGTTAAAAAAAATGAGACAACGGTTTTTGAAACCAACGAGGGTTGTGTATTTAAGTTTGGGAACATTTTATGAGAAAAAACATACTATTAACCACGCTATTCTCAATTTCTATCGCGGCATTTGGACAATCGTTCCAATGTCCGGATATTACACTGAGAAACAACGGGAACAATGTCAATTGTGCCGGTGATGCCGGAAACCCGATCAATTCATCCATTCCATCAAGTTTTCCGATTCCCACTTCTTCGAAACAGGGAAGGGCAACTTTGACATTCCAATCCAAATTGACGGATGCCCCCGTGATTTCTGCCGCAGTAAATTCAAGCGGTCAATCCTTGGATGTCGAATTTGGTCCACCATCAGAATGGGTTGCGACGAGTAAGAGTACCTACGAATTACAGTATTGTTTTTACAAAAATAACCTGCCTGCCCAAGGGTTTTATCAAATTACTTTCAAAAACAACAGCACAGGCGGTGTTTATGGTAAATGTTCATACGACGGACAGACAACGTTGACTCCTCCCACAATTGTAACGCAGCCTGCGAGTAAATTGAATATTTGTAAAGGTTCAAATTACACGTTTAGCTGCTCAGCAACCGCTGCAGGGAACAATACTACATTGTCTTATCAGTGGAAAAAAAATGGATCCAATATATCCGGCGAAACCAGCTCATCATTGACGTTGAGCAATGTCACAAACGCCAATAACGGCGACTATACAGTAGTGGTAACTGAAACCTATACCAACGGTGGTTCTGTGCCCAATGAAAGTTCCGTGGCGACATTTTTGGTAGATGCTGTGAAGCCAACGGCCTTAGCTAAAAACATTACAATTAATTTGAATTCTTCGGGATCAGCAACTATTGCAACGACGGATATCAACAACAGCAGTACCGACAATTGTACCATCAAATCTTATTCGTTGAGTAAAACAATTTTTGATTGTTCAAATGTTGGAAATAACACTGTAACGCTCACTGTAACGGATGATAACGACAATGTATCAACAGCCAATGCGGTTGTAACAGTAAAAGACGTAACTGCTCCAGTGGCCAAGGAAAAGAATTTCACATTGAATTTGAATGCAAACGGACAAGCAACATTGTTATCGTCTGACATCAACGATGGAAGTTCAGATGCATGTGGTATTGCTACTTACACCTTGAGCAAAGAGAACTTCAATGACAAAAATGTGGGTGACAATACTGTAACAATGACGGTTACAGACAAAAACGGCAACAGTTCAAGTGCGAATGCAACAGTGACTGTGAAAGATGTAACAGCGCCAGAAGCCAAAGCGAAGG
>JBJTNN010000318.1:0-6229 GCA_046074125.1 Bacteroidota bacterium | reverse complement strand
AATGCAAACCGGTACTAATTCAGTAATTTGCACTTTTTATGCATAACCACAGTCACAGTGCCCCGCAAGACAACATGGGCCCACGCTTCGTCGCTGGCATCCTGCTCAATCTGGTGTTTGTATTCGTCGAATTCGGCTATGGCTTTAAAATCAACAGCTTAAGTCTACTTGCCGATGCATGGCACAATCTGGGCGATGTGGCGGGATTGATCATCAGTTTGTTTGCTTTCAAAATGGCGGCCAAGCAACCCACCAAAGTGTACACCTATGGCTTCTCCAAGGCCACCATCTTGGCGTCGTTGGCCAACTGCATTTTGCTATTCATTGCGATAACTTCCATGGGCCATGAGGCGTATACGCGTTTCATAGATCCCCAACCGACTTCGGGTAGCACCGTAAGCTGGGTGGCGGGCATTGGTGTTATCATCAACACGGCAACGGCCTTGCTCTTCATGAAAAATAACGAGCTCAACTCACGGGCCGCTTACCTTCACATGGCAGCCGACGCGGGCGTGAGTTTGGCGGTGCTCATTGGTGGCTTACTCATTAGTTTTACTGGGATTTCGATGATCGACCCCATACTGGGCATACTGGTTTGTATGGTGATTTTGTTCGGCACATTGAACCTGTTCAAGCAAAGTTTGAGACTGAGTTTGGATGGCGTGCCAGCGGGCATCGATATTTCGCTGGTTGAGGCGAGGATTTTAAGTATACCAGGGGTAAAAAGCATCGACCACCTTCACATTTGGGCTTTGAGCACGACCCGGAATGCCATGACTGCACACCTGATGTTGGATCGAACACTCAACCCTACCGACCAAGAAGCCATCAAAGAGCGGGTGCGACATGAAATCGAGCACGAGCAAGTGCATCACTGCATCCTAGAAACAAGTTTGGTGTAATCGCACCGAGTACAAAGAATTTCTGTCGAGAAAATTTCAGGCGACCTACTCGCCCAAGAATGGGTTACAATCCCAAAACGCGTTCTTCGGGCTTTTTGCCGTCGAACATCATCTCTGGATTTTCCAACAACTGCTTCACGCGAACCAAGAAGCTCACGCTTTCGCGACCGTCGATGATGCGGTGATCATAACTCAACGCCAAGTACATCATGGGGCGGATTACGATCTGACCGTTTTCAACCACGGGGCGTTCAACGATGTTGTGCATCCCAAGGATACCGCTCTGGGGCGCATTGATGATGGGCGTACTCATCATTGATCCGAAAACACCGCCGTTGGTGATGGTGAATGTACCGCCGGTCATTTCATCCAATCCCAATTTATTGTCGCGGGCACGGGTTGCCAATCGCTTTACTTCTTTTTCGATTTCGTCGAGCGACAGTTTCTCAGCGCTACGAATCACGGGAACCACCAAACCTTTGGGTGCACTCACCGCGATAGAAATATCGCAATAGTCGTGGTACACGATTTCATCCCCTTCGATGCTTGCGTTGACTGCTTTCCATTCGCCCAGGGCGATGCAGCAAGCGCGGGTAAAGAAGCTCATGAATCCAAGACCCACGCCGTGAGTTTCCTCGAATTTCTTTTTATACTGGGCACGCAAATCCATGATGGGCTTCATGTTCACCTCATTGAAGGTGGTCAACATGGCCGTTTCATTTTTCACCGCCACCAATCTACGGCTCACGGTTTTGCGCAAATTTGACATTTTTTCGCGGCGTTCCGCGCGAGATCCACCGGCAGATTGAACCGCAGCACCACCCAATGCCACGATGGCTTCGAGGGCATCTACTTTGGTTACACGTCCACCCGCACCAGTACCTTTAACTTGGCTGGGGGAAATGTTATACTGTTGCAAGAGTTGAGCAGCCACTGGCGAAACCAGCGACCAATCACTGTCTTGAGCCACAGGGGCCGATTCGGGCTTGGCAGTCGTTTCTTTGGGAGCCTCTGTTTTTCCCGCTACGGGGGCAGCTTCAGCTGCTTTCACGGGTTCTGCCGCCGGCGCAGCCGCGGCAGGACGCTCAGCATCCGTATTGATCACCGCAATAACGGTATTGATGGCAATGGTATCTCCAATGTTTCCGATGAGCTTCTCTACCACACCCGCTTTTTCAGCGTTTACCTCAAAGGTGGCTTTATCGCTCTCGAATTCAGCCAAGGGGGCATCCATTTCTACCCAATCACCCTCTTTTACCAACCAATTGGCGATAGTTACTTCACTCACCGATTCGCCCGGTGCGGGCACTTTGATTTCAATGGCCATTCGTTTCTACGTTTTGCCCAACAAAGTTAGGCAAAGGATTTGGTTTGTGAAAGGAGGTAATTAAAGGGTTCAGACAATTTAAATGCGTAATTCACAGGGCAAACTCTTCGAAATACAAACTATGGTTATCCAAGTGCGCTTTCTTCAAAAGTGTGTGATCAATTTAGTGAGAATATAAAACAAACAGAGGGGGCCAACATAACGGGCCCCCTCTGTTTGTTTTATTTATTTATCGGATCTTTAAAAATTCGGTAACTCAATTTCAAGTGAAACTGCATGTAACCATCAGGCATAAAACCAGACTTTTTCGCATTGGGATCTAGACCTCTATTTATCAAATCCTTATGCCAATCTCTCATACTCGCTGAAAGAGGTTTTACCCCACTGCTGTTAACTGCCTCCGGTGAATTATTGTACCATGCATCTACGTCCCCACCGAAATATTTTGAACCGCTATTGTAATCATCCAAATTGTCCGTGGTTGTCATGGCATATTTGATTTCACCACCAAAAGTCCACCGTCTCCTCATGTATTCAAGATGATATCCAAGGCTAAACAACATTGCAAAAGACCCATATGACTTATCATTTGATTTTAAGTCTCTTAGGTCAATTAAATTCTTAGACCCCCAATACTCTACTCTCTGAGGATTATGCAGTAAAAATCCTGCGCCAGCCGAAAATTTATGGTTCCACTGAAAGTTCTTTCCTATCGGCAATTGATTTTGTTTTCTGAGTAAGTAAATATAATCGAAATCTAAAATTTGCATTTGGTTATAGAATCCCCAATTATTTGGCAAATTAACCAAAATATCTTGTTTCGCACTATTGGTTATACTTGGGTATTTTAAACTTGAAAAAAGAGCAATTGAATTACTATATGCCATTGACACGGCTGTTTGATAAAGACCTAATCGATAGGAGACATTTGCTGATTTGTTATATTCAGCAGTCAAACCCATAGATATTTCAACTGTTGAAGGCAATGGGAAGAATTTGTGTTTGTAATCTCCCATGAAAATTGCACCTCCACCAACAAACGAAACATTTATATTCTTTTGCCAATCACCAGTTACATATTCCAAAGGTTTCAGATCAACAGTTTTCACTTTACGCTCTTTTCTGTCAGCGCTTACAATTGGTTCAGCAATGGTTGTCAAACGCTTCGAAACTTTTTCGTTAAGGAAATATGTCATCCCTAAATGATACTGAAAATAACCATCGGGCATCATACTTTTTGTTCGAACTTGAGATGTTGTATAACCCCGGTTTACATAATCGGTATAATATGCCATCATTGTGGAAGAATACGGCTTTTGACCTGTATTTGGATCTATTGCTTCTGGAGAAGCATCATACCATTTCTGTATATCCCCGCCATACCAGACTCCTGAACCAAAATCATCCAAATAATCAGTTGTAGTAAATACACTTTTAATTTCTGCATGAAATGCCCATTTCCGCTTCAAATACGTAAGTTGAAAAGAAGTATTTACACTACCTGCTATCGAACCATATTTCTTCGCCCCCGGCAAAAACAACTGCCCCTCAGTACCCACCGAACGAAGGTTCATGAATTTGTACTCACTTCCAATGATTAACCCATTATTGTCATAGACATTCACGTTGTATTCTCTGTATGGAGTGTAATGGAATAACCCCAAGCCTAAGCCAAGTTGGGGAATCCATTTGCCTTTTTGAAATTTCTTCAAACTGTAATCCCTTCCATCGCCTAAAGTCATAAGCATATCAAAGTCCAAACCAGACATTTTGGTTACGAATGCATATCGCCACATCATGCTTTCAGCCAAGTACCCCTGAGACCCGTTCATAAAAATCGGAGCCATTCCAGAAAAAACAGCTGGTGCATTTCGATAATGCATCGAAATGTTTGATCGATATAATGAAAGTCTAAATGAAGTACTTTTTCGCGCATTATACTGTAAAAAACCTGATCCGCTAAACTCCATAGTTGATGGCAATGGAGAAAACTTGTGTCTGTAATCACCTCTGTATGTAGCAGAACCAAACATCATTCCAGCTTCCCATGATCCAGTACCCTTGCCCAGCATGTTCATCAACATCCCTGAGTCCACCGCTATTCTACTGATTAACGTGGTATCCACTTTACGATAAATCGGGGGAGGCAACTCAGCAGCCGTTAACTTCGGAACCATGAATTTCTGTCCATTGGCCAAGGTAACAACTGTTGGATTGCCCTCCAAGTAGGTCAATACCAATGTGTCTCCGATTCGATTGGCGTTATTGAATACCGGACGTCCCAAAGAATCTTCCATCTTAACCACACGGGGGTTTCCAACCACATTCATCTTCACTTTTCCAAAGGTGTGTTTTGCTGACACCACAAAATCCTTTTCTTCGTCATAGTTTTCCAACCCTGAAACTTTGGCAATTTCAAGCGCCGGAACACGACTATTGACATGGTTGTCGTATACTACGGCGCCATTTGCTGCGGCATACACTGCCGCTACACCAAATTTCTCTGTTCCTGTACCATTGCCACCACTTACAGAAAGACCCACCAAATTATCACCTGATGTATTTCTGTTAAACGCCAATGAACCCAATTTCAATTGATCCGAATTGGAAGAACGTGCCACATCCAAATGCAAAACGCCCATGGTTGCATCCGAACCCGACAAATGGTTCTCAGAGAATAACAGATTATCCAAATCGTATATTATCCCATCAGAACCCACTTTTTCCAACAATACGGCCCCAGTATTATTGTGGAATTTCATGGATTTCATAGAGAATTGAATATCCATCCCATCGCGCAAATCCAATAACGGACCCGCCACGTAAATGACCGGCTCACCAGAATTGGATCCAGACATCGTTACACCCGACAACTCCACCTTCTTGCGATACCAGAAGGGATCAAAACGCAAGGGTTGTATCAACCCTTCAGCCTTTACATTCTCAAGGACAACACTTCCCGACGCATCAATTCCACGAATCATCAAACCATTTCCAGGGTTAGCGGCATCCACTGATTGCATCACCACCGGCCTTTCTCTGGTTCCTCGAACCACCAAACTACCCTCTACCTGCAATGTAGCGCCGGGCTCGAACTGCAAAAATTTACCCGCCTCAATGGTCATTGTTTCTCCCTTTCGCACGATTTGTGTGCCGCTAATCCGCATCGCATCTTGGGCCAGAAGCGATCCTGCGAGCGTCAATTGCGCCAAAAGGATAAAAATATATTTACTGAATTTATTCATGACTATTTCTTGATTTGAATCACTATGGGTTCTTGAAACTGAATTAATTTTACTTGTGTTTGCACCGAAACGCGATCAATCACAACATACTGCAACTTTGACAATTGTTCCGTCGTTAGATTCACCGAACTTCCCGAAATCTCTTGCGCAACTTCCGATACCCCCACCAACCTGACACTCATTCCTGTTATATCGTAAGTAAAATTGGGCATTTCTGGGTGCATCGCTTTGAAATCCAACCGCTTTGCCGATGCCAAACGACTCATTGAAATACTTTGATCACTGCTTCCTTCTACCAAAACAAATGGCAAAGGAACCCGTTGCACAAATACGGAGTCATCCAACAAAGCCATGCCATCCGATGTATTTATTCTAAACTTGCACCAACCCGCTGAGTTGGGGGTGAATTTAATTTTGCCCTCATTCTTGTTCATCTGCATGTTGGGATCACAGTCACAACTCGCTGTTCCAGCGTTCAACAAATTCACAAAGCGCAATTCTGCAGATTTGCCTTCGTAAAAAGTTTGAAATCCATGATCTGCCTTGTCTTCAAAACTCTTGGGAAGTGCGGTTACGTTCAATGTCTCCTCAGCTCCATTCTTATTAAACGAAATGGTATAGGTACCTACATAGGCAGGAATAAACAACAATGTATCCCCTTGCCAACGATTCAACTCAAAGCGCTTGCCATTTTCCGTTGCCGACACCTGTGTTTGATCATGGTCGAAAACCACAATTTTCACAGTATCACCTGG
>JBJTNN010000317.1:0-2818 GCA_046074125.1 Bacteroidota bacterium | reverse complement strand
CTTCTTTGCCGTCTGTCTTGCCCATAAAAATAGAACCAACAAAAACAATGTCAGTACCACTGAGCCGTATGTCCCCGCCAAATAACCGTTGATCTTCTTTTGCTGTAGCATCTCTTTTTCAAAAGCAAACTGTTTGGTTTTCATGCTTTCAAAATCCTTCTTTGCCGTAAAATCGGCCCGCTTCACTGAATCATCCAACAAATGGTATTTATCCTTGTAGTCGTTCGAAATTTCCAACACTTTATAAGCCTCAGCCATCATTTTAGGCCGCTTACTGTAAAGTGTCGATATCAATTTGTAATGATTGGATGATGCCATCGGGTTCTCTTCAAACTGCTCCACTGAACGATTTTTCCATGATTCCAAACTATCCGCCTCCAAAAGTCCATCTTCCTCGTTAATCGATAACAATAGATAAGGCTCCAATCGGGTTACAGCACCAAAATAATCTGCCATGACCCAATCCAAATGTCGGCCCAATAGGCTACCCACCAACCTAGGTGAACGCCTTTGGGCAAATTTCAACCGATTGGCCAAATGATGTATGCGTAAATTGCTAACAACCACGGAATCAGGCAATTCAGCAAACAAAGATTCCGTTTCATCGAAACGACCCAAGTGCAAGTTCAATTCGATGCGATTAATCAATACCAATTGTCGTGAATAACGGTCTCGGGCACTGGCCAACAACTCTTCGTTTTTCTTCCAAAATACCTCCGCCTCCTGATAATTGCCTTCCACAATTTTTACGGAAATGATGTTGCCAATCAATTCAGCCGGGGCACCCTTGCCTGATGGGTAGGTAGAATACACCTCCAAAAAATATTTCGACGCCGCCCCGTACAAAGACTCATTGAAACAAATCGATCCCAATTTGTTCAAGAAAAATCTGCGCTTCACAACATCCCGGTGTCGAATCGCCTCTTCCAATCCCTTGTTCAAATAGGTCTTGGACATCTTCAAATCACTCCGTCGTAAGTGATACATCGCGATCAACTCGAAATAACTGCAACGATTATTTCCCAATGGCATTACCTTCTCCGCCTCTTGGATGTAGTAAACCACAGAGTCCATCTGCCCCCCCGATAAAGCCACCAACCCCTTACCAACATATAAACTCGCAATCCCGTACTCCGTGTTATCCCTTCCCACCCGATCATTCAAATAGGATAACAACTTCTCATAGGATTCTCTCTGACCATCATAATATTGAGCCGCTTTGTCATACCCTACAGATTCATACTTTCCCGAGGGAAGTTTATCTAACAAAGAAATCACAGAATCTACCTCAACCGTACTTTCAATCTCATCGCGGTAATAGTCTTGATCTGATCCAGACAACCAATAGAATATCAACAATATAGAGGCTAAAACTACCCCCAAAATTATCCATTTGTACTGTATCAATAATCTTTGTAAATATCCCATAAAATCTACCACAAAAATAACATTGTTTTCAACGCATTATTGCGATACAAGATGAAAATTATTAGAAATTATGACAGCTTTCATCGAATTTTTTGCATTTAACAATCCTAACATTTTAGAGATAATGAACAAATGGCCGCTATCACAAATCAACAGAAACGCAGATCCTTGATTCACCTCATTTTCAAAACTTAATTCATGAAATTCTGTTTGTCTGTCAGTGTTTGAATTGAACTGTGGGACTGACATTTGGCAAACGACCATCCGACAAATTTGCAGATACATCCAATTATTCTGCCGAATCGGCGTAATTGATGGCAATTCACTCCCTAAAATTGTAGTTTTGAATTTTATTTCATTCTTGGCTTAACCTTTGATTACACTACCACAACATGGAAAACAATCAACCCAATCCCGAAAATAAAAAGCCGGGAGGATTCCGCTTTAATCCCTATTGGATATACGGCGCGCTGTTCCTAATACTCATGGCGATGCTGTTCTTGCCCAAAAACACGGGACAAAGCACAAACTGGAAAGAAACCCGAGAGATGATTCTCCAGGGCGACGTGAAGAAAATTGTGGTTGTGAACGATCGCTTTGTGGAAGTTTACCTTACCCAAGAAGCCGTTCAACAAAAACGCTATAAAGGCGTCCGCAAACGCCAGGATTATCTTGGTGCAACTGAACCCAATTACAGCTTTGAAATTGAAAAAGGGTATCTCAACAACGAGATTCAAGATTTGAAAAATACCCTGAAGGACAAAAACCTCGATCCCAATGGTTTGGTGCTTCAATATGAAACCCAAAGTGATTTGTTTGGTGAACTGTTCCAATGGATCTTCTTCATCGGTATTTTCCTCATATTCTACAACCTGATGTTCCGCAGAATGGGCGGAGGCGGTGGTGCCGGCGGCGGTGCGAGTATCTTCAATATTGGTAGATCCAAAGCGCAACTATTCGACAAAGACACCAAGGTAAACAAGACTTTCAAGGATGTGGCGGGATTGCAAGAAGCCAAATTGGAAGTGATGGAAATTGTTGACTTTCTTCAAAACCCCAAGAAATACACCAATTTAGGCGGTAAAATCCCCAAAGGAGTTTTGCTCGTGGGCCCTCCAGGTACCGGTAAAACCTTGCTCGCAAAAGCGGTGGCCGGTGAAGCAGGTGTTCCCTTCTTCTCTCTTTCAGGATCCGATTTCGTAGAAATGTTTGTGGGTGTGGGTGCAAGTCGCGTCCGTGATCTCTTCAAACAAGCCAAAGAAAAAGCGCCTTGTATCATTTTTATCGATGAAATCGATGCCATTGGTAGAGCCCGTGGTAAAAACCTCATGCAAGGTTCAAACGATGAACGTGAAAATACACTGAACCAATTGTTGGCCGAAATGGATGG
>JBJTNN010000316.1:0-2798 GCA_046074125.1 Bacteroidota bacterium | reverse complement strand
GAAACACGTCCGTTGTAATATCCAACCAAAATGTCCATTTTTCCATCTTTGTTATGGTCATACACACAAGGGGAAGCATTCGATTCATCAAAGTTGAGTTGATGTCCAAGTAAATTGGAATCCACAAAATTCCATACTACCGGTTTACCAGGTCCTGCAGAATTATTGAAATAGGCCAACTTACCTTTCAGCGTACCCACCAACAAATCAAGGTCTCCATCTCCGTCTACATCGCCAACATTGGGTATTGCATGCCTGAATTTGTATTGCGAAAACTTAAGATAGTCTTTATCAACCAATTCAAATTTGGGCGCTGTTGTGGTGCCAGTATTTCTAAATAATGTCAATGGATCGGCCAAACCTTTGGTTTGGGAATAATCTCCATTGGACGCAACCAGCAAATCTTGATCTCCATCGGCGTCTACATCGATAAAAACGGGAGCGCTTCTCGCCCCTAAATCCAACGTCTTTTCAGAAAACAAATTGGTCTTAACCAATTCAAAAGATGGCTTATTGAATTGTCCTTTGTTCTTGTAATACCAAATTTGTTGGGTTTCCTTTACATCGGTGAAGTTATTCGGTGCAATCACTAAGTCTTGCACCCCATCGCCTGAGATGTCTAGGTAGTAACCTGCAGGAAATGTCATTTGATTCGCCGCTACGGTATTTTGAGGGAATATGGTATCCACTGAAACCATGGTGTCATAATATGACTTGGCTTGAGACTTTCCATTCTTTAAAAAGGTAAATCTGGGAAAACCAATGTTGGAGATGACCAATTCTTTGTCGCCATCCGCGTCCGAATCAAACATAAAACAAGAGGCTCCGCCGGTATGTCTGGGCTTCAATTTATCCTTGTAGGGACATTCGCCCAAAGCGATTGAGTTATCGAACCCTTCATTGAAAAAACCAAAACAGATATCCATGATTTGAAATTCGAAAGTATCTCGGCTCCAGCCTTTCTCTGCCCTTACATCTTTGAACAATCGATACGTATAGTTTCCTTGGTCATAAGAAAGAATATCTAAGTCACCATCCCCATCAATGTCAGAAATTTCCGGCATATCAAACTTAGAAAAACTCAGTGGGTTATAAAGAATGGGTTGGGTAGAATCGTACTGATTTCGGTAATACCAGGGACCCAGATCCAAAAACTTTAAATTGTTGGTGCCTGGGGTAGTTTTGTTGATGTAGATGAGCAAGTTGCTGCTCTCAGAGAGGGTGAAAATATCCAATTCCCCGTCTGAATTCAAATCCGCTGTTTTGTAGTAATACAACCCTTTTGGAAGCCTAGCCGTGTATTCTGGAGCATATTGAAAGACATCATTGCTTTGGCGCACAAATGGTAATATTTTGGAATCGTATCGGTCAAAAACGATGACGTCCATTTGTTTATCCCCATTTAAATCGAACGGTTGAAATTGGGGGGAATTGAAGCCGCCCCAAAAAGGACTTTCTATTTCGAAGTTGCCATCAAACACGCGAAAGCCAGTGGTATTCAGGCGGTAATTAAATTGAGCTTGGGCATCAACGATTCCAACAAGAAAGAGCAGTATGAGGGCGTATTTTTTGACCATTTTTGTAAATATACAGTATGAATTAGACATTATTTGTTTTGGGGATTTCTTGTTCCATGGAATTTGCAAATTTCAGTTAGGTTTGAAGTATGATGATTTCCGATGTGATAGATGAGATTTACGGGCATTTTGTTGCCTCTCAATACCAAATCTGTACTGACTCACGGGCATTGAAAGCGGGCGATGTTTTCTTTTGTATTCGCGGAGAAAAGTTCGATGGAAATGCATTTGCTGCTAACGCTCATGAACAAGGTGCGCTTGCTGTAATTGTTGATCACGAATCACTGAAAAATGATGGTCGATTTATTTGGGTAGAGGATACCACCCAAGCTTTACAGTTATTGGCAAAAAAGCATGCTGCTTTGATGCCTGCGAAGAAAATCATGGTGGGCGGAAGTAATGGCAAAACCACCACCAAAGAAGTAACCAAAACCATCTTAGATGGAATGGCCCAAACGTTGGCAACCCCCGGAAATTGGAATAACCACATCGGCGTTCCCCTAACCTTGTTGAGCTTGAGACCCGATCATGAATTTGCAGTGGTTGAAATGGGCACCAATCACCCGGGTGAAATGGCTGTGTTGTGCGATTTAATCTTAACAGATGTTGGACTCATCACAAACATCGGCAAAGAGCATTTAGAAGGGTTTGGCAGCCTCGAAGCGATTGCCAAAGAGGAAAGTGAAGTATTTGCCAGTGTCAATAAAAATCAAGCAATGGGTATCGTAAACATCGATGATCCTTGGCTGGCGTCCATGTCGAAGCGATTGAATCATAAAACCACAGTGTCGCTCACCGATAGTCAAGCCAATCTTTACGCGCATATTCATGCAGAAATGCCGGAGTTGGTGTTTGATTTTTTTGCTAACGGAGAATTAATCGGTCGATTTACTTCCCCGCTGAGCGGTCGTTACAACACATACAATTTGTTGTTTGGCGCGGCGGTGTCCATGAATTTGGGCTTGAACCCTGCAGAGGCCATGGAACGAGCGTGCACTTACAAACCCACCAATAACCGCAGTGAATGGAGGACCATCGGCAATACCCAAATCTTCTTAGACGCTTACAATGCCAATCCCAGTTCGATGTCTGTGGCTATTCAAAGCTTTACCACCATTTCGGGTAGTAAAGCATTTTTTCTCGGCGATATGTTGGAATTGGGAGAACATTCCCAAGCCGAACATCAGTCGCTTTACACCCTTTGCTGTGAATTGAATATTC
>JBJTNN010000315.1:0-3079 GCA_046074125.1 Bacteroidota bacterium | reverse complement strand
GATGAAGCTTGCCATCTCGGAGTCGTGATTTCACGGTTATTTTTGCTTGTAGGCATTGAATACCTTCCAGATTTGATAGGGGACCTTGATAAAATCACCCCAGCCAATTTTTGATCCTTTCACGTCTTTCCAAACACGAATGGGCACCTCCAAAACCATCTTTTCTGCAGGTTTTCCGAAGTGAAGTTGAAGGCGAAGTAGCATTTCAACATCAAACAACCAAGATGTTTTGAACGGTTTATTAAAGCAAATGGGTACAATCGACGGATCCATTAATTTAGCACCACACTGTGTATCATGGACTTTCCAACCCAAACCCTGACTTATGAGCGTAGCGAACAATCTACCTGAATAATGTCTAAACAGTGTTCTTTCAATATTCGCACCAAGTCGAGCAACCCTTGACCCTATGAGCAATTCCGGCTTATCTTGAGCATTGGCAGAAAACTGATAAAACCACTGAATTTCGGATAAGGGAGTAGCCAAATCCGCATCCCAGAAACCTAGGTAATCGGCAGACAATTGATCGAAACCAATGACTTCAAGGCCTTCATTGTTTGTTTCAATCTGATCGTTTGAAATGGAATTGTACGCCATTTGAAGGCCTGTTAAAACGGCGTTTGACTTTCCTTTATTCTGATTGTACGATATAATGTGAACCCGCGATTTGTCGATGGGGTTTAAGGCATTTCTATAATCCACTAGCACCGACAGTGTATTGTCTTTGCTGCCATCGTTCACAAAAATATATTGAAGTCCCAAATCTGCTTGAAGCGCAGATGTAAACGCTGCCGATTGAATTCTCGTTGCCTCGTTGTAACAGGGAATAATCAAGCAAGTCTTGATCTGTGTCATTGCAGTGGCCAAATTACCACTGATTTTGCTGACAACCTATCAATCTGAGTGTTTGTAGGGCTAGAATTGTTGATTTTTCTAAAAAAGCCGACATAGTAAGGTAAATTTGTAGCCTTATGCAGGTCTATCAAAACATCTTGGAAACCATTGGAAATACCCCCATGGTGAAATTGAACTCAATTACCAAGGATTTGCCATGCACAGTGTATGCAAAAGTAGAAACCACCAATCCTGGAAATTCCATTAAGGATCGGATGGCATTAAAAATGATTGAAGATGCCGAAACCAGTGGTGCATTGAAGCCCGGGGGCGTAATTATTGAAGGGACCAGCGGCAACACGGGTATGGGATTGGCCATTGCAGCTGTAATTAAGGGGTATCGGTGTATTTTCACTACCACCGACAAGCAGAGCAAGGAAAAGGTAGACGCCCTCAAAGCGTTTGGTGCCGAAGTGATTGTTTGTCCAACCGATGTTGACCCTGAAGATCCAAGAAGCTATTACAGCGTGAGTACCCGTTTGGCCAAGGAAATTCCGAATGCGTGGAAACCCAATCAATACGACAATTTGAGTAATTCAAAGGCGCATTACGAACAGACAGGACCTGAAATTTGGGATCAAACAGAAGGCAAAATCACCCATTTGGTGGTGGGTGTTGGCACTGGAGGAACCATCTGTGGCACGGGGAAATATTTGAAAGAACAGAACCCAAACATTGAAATATTGGGCATCGACACTTATGGGTCGGTATTCAAGAAATACAAGGAAACGGGAATTTTTGATAAAAACGAAATATATCCCTACATCACCGAGGGCATTGGGGAGGATTTCTTGCCCGCAAACGTGGATTTTAGCATCATTGATCATTTTGAAAAAGTCACCGACAAAGACGCTGCGGTGATGACGCGCAGAATTCCCCGTGAAGAGGGCATTTTTGTCGGAAATAGCGCCGGTTCCGCCCTCGCGGGGTTATTGCAAATGAAGAATCGCTTCAAATCCACCGATGTGGTTGTCGTTATTTTTCATGATCATGGTACGCGATATCTGGGCAAAATGTACAATGAAGATTGGATGCGTGATAGAGGGTTTATTTCACCAAAGCCATTGACTACCGCATTGGATTTGATTGCCGGCCATGCACAATTGCCCTTATTGAGTGTTAAACCCGGTGATACCTGTGAACATGTAATTGGGTTAATGCAAAAATATAGTGTGTCTCAATTGCCTGTGAAAGACAGCAACAATGAATTTGTTGGCGCCATTGAAGATGCCCAATTGTATGCAGAATTGTTGCGAAACCGGGAGCTGATGCAAAAGCCTGTATCTGAAATCATGGGTAAAGCCTACCCAATTGTGTCGCACATGGCAACCATTGAAGAAGTGTCGGCCCAAATTAATGCCCAAAATGCTGCGGTATTGATGATGGATATGGGTGGAAATTGGCACATCATTACCAAACAAGACGTTATTCAAGCCATTTCAAAGGGGAATTAATTGAAATTATTGTGTCATCCATTGTAATAAAAACCGCAGAACAAATCGAAGGGATACGAAAAAGTGCCCACTTGGCCGCTGAAACCCTAAAGTACTTGGAGCAATTTGTTGTTCCTGGCATGAAAACCATCGACATCGATAAAAAATGCGAGGAGTTCGTGCGCGACCATGGTGCAATTCCTGCAACCAAGGGATACCGTGGATTCAAACATTCTTGTTGTATTTCACCCAATGATGTTATCTGTCACGGTGTCCCTAACGACACCATAATCGAACACGGCGATATTGTAAACATCGATGTAACAACCATTCTCAATGGGTATTATGGCGACACGTGTAAAATGTATTACGCCGGAGAAGTCAGCGATTATGCCAAGCGGTTGGTAGAAACCACCAAAGAATGTCTACATGTAGGAATGCAGCAGTGTTTTCCGGGCAATCGATTGAATAACATTGGATATCACATTGCCCAATATGCCCAAAAAAATGGGTATTCAGTGGTCTACGAATTTTGCGGACATGGGGTAGGCTTGAAGTTTCATGAAGCTCCCGATGTTGCCCATATCGCGGATGCCAATACGGGTCCTGTGCTGAAACCCGGCATGATTTTCACCATTGAACCCATGATCAACGCCGGTAAAGCCCGAGCAAAAGTGGATCGAAAGGATGGTTGGACAGCCCGAACCATCGATGGCAAACTGAGCGCCCAGTTTGAACATACAATTTTGATT
>JBJTNN010000314.1:0-6977 GCA_046074125.1 Bacteroidota bacterium | reverse complement strand
GATACGGTATACAAGAATGCCCCCATTGCGTATTCACCGAACATGGTCGCAGCTGTGGGCTTGCAAGGTCAGATCAAAAAGTGGAATGTGTTGTGGTTGAGCAAGTGGGTGGGCCGACAGTTTTTGGATAACACGGGCGATGTATCGCGCAGTTTGAACCCCTACAAATTCAGCGAGTTAACTGTGAATTACACGCACAAATTCCGCGGCGGCACTTCATTGGCGTTCAAGGCACAGTGCAACAATTTGTTTTCGGCGCGATATGCCAGCAATGGCTACACGTGGGGTTACATGTACGGTTCCCGCGACATCACCCAGGAGGTTTTCGTCTTCCCACAAGCCCCCCGCAACTTCCTAGTAGGCCTCACTTGGCGATTTACGAAGGGGTAGTTAACGCACCATTCTACACAGAAGTGAAATTCTCAAAGGATTATCCCTCAAACTTGATCATCCATTCGATGCCAAATTTGTCGCGGAACATGGCAAAACAACTGCCATCCGGACTATCCATCATCGGCATTTCCACCTGACCGCCCGCAGACAAAGCCTCAAACAAGCCATGGGCTTCATCCTTGCTTTCAGCAAGGACCGAAATTTTACTGCGGTTTTCATTCTCGTCCACGGTACCCATAAATGAGGGTATATCGTTCGCATACAATGTTGCCTGTCCGATCGGCAAAGCAATCAACATTATCTTGTCGTATTCCGCTTCAGGAATCGGAAAATGCTCCCCAGCGATGTCGCCAAAGCGGGTAATCTTCGAAAACTCTCCGCCGAAAGCAGACTTGTAGAACGTGAATGCCTCTTCTGCATTCCCATTGAAATTAATATGTGGATGTATACTTGCCATATTTTTTATTGAACTCTTAAATGCTTCGCCGCAAACACATTCCAACTCCGAAAACAAGTATCAGCCAGCGGCATCTTGATGCTCCAGTTGGGTTGGTTATTTACCTGAGGTTTGATCTCCGGCACCATCGGCTTGGTAACACCCGTCTGTATCCGGTCGCGGTACTGAAATGCCAAAATCTTCTCCGCCGTTTTCTGTGCGATGAACCTACGAATGTGCGCATCCACATGCTCCGTGGGATACCATTGGTCCGTGTAATGATGTCCACCTGCCCAATCAAAGCAGGGATTGCCCTCAGTACCGATCCCCACATCTTCACTCAAACCCTGCCGATACACACCCAACCCGTGTTCACTATACAATCGCTGCACATCCACATAACCCACCTTGAAATTGCCATTTTTGTATCGCTCCGACCATCCACCAAATCGCTTGCGCAAGAAATTCATGTTGTAATCCATCAATTGCGTCAACTCCTTGCCAAACAGGCGATGTGCATGATCAAAATTGGGCATCAACAACACAAAAACCACATTCACGTCTTCTCTTTTACATTTCTCTACGATGGCATCCAACGCCTTCACCCGCGGGTTCTCCTCATCCAACAAAAACGCAAATTCCTTCAAATAAGCCTCCGCCATGGGCATCACCCGTGCCAAATCCGCCTCGCCCGATACCGGCGCAAACTGTCGCTGCAAATCCCGCAACCACCACTTCACCGTGTTGTGATAAAACCACTCCTCACCGTCCGATATCAAACCAGGACCCCCATGGGTCGACCCATAATGCTGTCCGACACCACCCTGCAAACGCAAATCCTTCGTCCGAAACCATTGCGTCTTCGCACGCTCCATCTCCCTAGAATCGCGGTTGTCGTAGTGATGCAAACTCACATACACCCGATTCAATAAGGCCAATCTACGCGAATAAAATATCGCCTCCTGCTGGTTGCTCGCCTCGTTGCCATTGAACATCGCGCTCGGACCAAAACTCCGCATATTCACCGTGATCACCACCGTTTTACGTCCCGTATCTGCCCAATGCTCCGGCATCAAACCCAACATCTGCGAAAACAACCCCACATGATACCCGTCGTGCGATACCCCCCTCACCCGATTCTGCGGCAAATACATCTGCAAAAACTCACTCACACTGTACCCAAACGTATCGGTCCAAGGGTTAAAACTGGTATTCGAACTCTCGCCCAAATACACCACATCTCCCGTTGAAAAGGCCGAATCCAACTTCGCAGCCATGGGCGAAAATTTCGCACGCTCCTGCCGATACAAGCCCGAACTCACATACCAGGCATTGGCCGCAAAAAACACAACCACTCCCACCAAGAGTCTTAGCAGCAATTTCGGGGCGATATCTTTCATCCAGGCCATCGTTAAAATTGAAAATACACAAAAGGATGGTTGATCGCGCCGCCCCAAATCCACACTGATAACGCCATCGCGGCATACATCAACCACCTCACAGGCGCTGAGAACTTACCCAACCAAACATCGGCCCGGTCCTTCATCACCCACAAATCCAACAACAAGAATATACACAAAAAAAGTGGTATTTGCAAGCCGTGGGCCAGCGTAGGCGCCGCAATTCCCTCCAATCCGTCCAACCTACAGCCGATATATCCCGGCATCCACAACATCCCAAAAACTTCCGACGCTTGGTCCATCGTGGCACTCCGAAACCACACCAACGTCATCATGAAAAAGAAACCTGTCTTCACCTGCCGAAACCCATCCCACAAACGCCGGCGCAACGGCAATCGACCCTGGTGATCGTGAAAATGTCCGCCCACAAACTCCAACTTCTTGAAAACAAAGCGATCAAACAAATACAAAAGACCCTGTGCTACCCCAAACGCAATCATCGTCCCGTTGGCCCCATGCCACAACCCACTGGTGAAAAACACCAACATCGCAGCCATCGCCAACACCCACGGACCGCGCTTGTTTCCCCCCACCGGAATGAAAATGTAATCCCTAAACCACGTGCTCAACGAAATATGCCAACGCTGCCAAAATTCAGGTATGCTCTTGGCAATGAATGGCTTGTTGAAATTGTCCATCAAATGAATCCCAAACAACAAAGCACTGCCCTGCGCCAACAACGAATACCCAAAAAAATCACAATACACCTGAAATGTAAAATAAAAAGTCGCCAACCAAGCCTCAGCCTGCGTATACGCCGTGTGATCCGCATAAAACACATCCACCACCGTAGCCAAATTATCAGCCACCGCCACCTTCAAAAACAAGCCGTAAATCAATAGCCTCGCCCCGTTGCGCACATCCTCCCACCGCGGCATATAATCCGAAAACAACTGAGAATGCAGCTTGCCAAAGCGCTCGATCGGACCGGCAACCAACTGAGGAAAGAACGACACATACAGCATAAACTTGGGCAAATTGTGCTCCGCCTTCTCCTGTCCGCGATACACATCCACCACATAGCTGATGCTCTGAAACGTATAAAATGAAATCCCCGCCGGAATGGTGTACTTACCCAGTTCCACGATCCACGCCGTAGCATTGTGATCGCTCATCCATCGCACCATCGCCGAATCGCCCAAAGCGAAGTCCAAGTACTTGAACATGAACAACATCGTTAGGTTGCTGCCAATGCTAAACCACAACCAAAACTTGCGCCACCCGCCGATATCCTGTCGCTCCACCCGCATCCCACACCACCAATCAATCACCGATGTGAGCAACATCAACCCCGCAAACTCAATCTTCCAATAACCGTAAAAGTAATAGCTGACCAGCAACAGCCAGATCCATCGATGCTTGATGGGCAAGAGAAAATAACTCAGCCATACCAGTGGCAAAAACAACCAATATACGACCGAGTTGAATAGCATCCGCGGTTGCGAATATACTTATTCTACCACCAAATGACTGCGGTAAGTGGCATCGGCCAAAGTCAAAACGACCAAATAATGACCGTTCATCCACGACGACGTTTCGATGCGATCGCCCTGCTTCCATGCACCCTCGTAGACCAATCTGCCCGCAAGGTCCATCACCCGCAATTGCCCTGTAGCAACCCGATCCCCCTCAACCACAACCTGAAATGCACCCCGCACGGGGTTGGGCATCACCTTGCAAACGCCTTGTTTCTCCAAAGTCGAAGCCGATGCGGTTGCTTTCCACTGCGACAAATAAGGGTTGTTGATTTTTTTGTCGAGGTACACCTTCCAGTCACCCGCCGCCAATGTAATGGCCTGGTTCGCGCCCGTCACCTGCAAACTATCCCCGCTCATGTAATCGTACCACCAACCCGTGTGAGCAAACGTCACCGAACTGGTGCTGCTGGTCACATCAAAGTTTCCGATAACCACCGTATTCAAATCCACATGGTTGAGATTCAACTTCTTGAAAAACCCGCCGCTGCTGAAAAAATAAGTCGTGGGCTTGGCCACCCCCAACTGCGTCGCTTTCAAATGGTTGATGGCCGCAATCTTGAAATACGTCTTTCTGCGCGTGGCATCTGCCGTCCAATAATCCCAGCGCACAGGTTTGTTGGCCAACCTACAGGCGTCTTGCACCGTTACCCCATCCTCACACGTGTTGATGCTGTAATCGTAGGCCAACTCATCGAACTGCCACATCATTTTAGGTCCGGGCGTAGCCAACACAAACCCATAAGCCATCGCCACACGGGGCACATAAATGGGCGATGTTTTCACGCTATACCCCGCCACCACATTGCCAAAAGTCTTCGATTTATACGCCATACGCTCTTCGTCGTGACTCACCGCATATCCCACCAAATGACGGTTGCTCCAGCCCCGCTTGCTCGCGTCTATCGCCCAGCCAAAATCGTTGCTGCTAAAGCCCATCACCGCCTCATTCACATTGTAATTGCCATTGCCCCACAACATCATCCCCTTCGCCTGCAACACCTGCTCCTCCGAATTGTCGGCAAAATGCTCCAAAATGGTATACGCACCGGGCGATACCGCCTGAATGGTGTTGTTGTAATCACTCAAAATATCGATGCGCGATTGGTCATAGGCCGACATCTTAGCGGCATCAGTGCCAGAGTACGTTTGCGTCATTCCCTTGCTCAAATCGAAGCGAAACCCATCCACATGAAACTCGTTCAACAAATACGTGAGGGTGCGCTTGGTGTAATATTTCGTCGCCGCCGATTCATGGTTGAAATCATACCCCACGTTGTACGGGTGCTTGGCGTCTACGTTCAAGTAAGGACTGTTCCCAGCCGGTTTTCCAGTGGCGGCATCCCAATACATGTTGGTCACAGAGGCACTGCCGAATGCATGGTTGTAAACCACATCAAAAATCACCGCGATACCCGATTGGTGACAAGCGTCTACCAGAGATTTCAGGGCGTCGCGCGTGCCATAATACTTGTCGATGGCCATGTGACTGGCCGTGTTATATCCCCAGCTCAAGTTACCCTCAAACTCACAAACGGGCATCAATTGCAAGGCGGTAATCCCCAATCGCTTCAAATAAGGCAAGGTATCTTGAATGGCTTTGAACGTCTGCGCCTTGGTGAAATCACGGGTCAAACACTCATAAATCACCAAACGATCTTTGTCGGGCCGCTGAAAATTCACCTTACTCCAAGCAAAAGCGGGCGCTGCCGTTTGCAACACTCCCACCATCCCTTGGGTTTTGTTTTTGGGATACAACTTCAACTTGGGGTAATTGGCCGCCGGGATGTAGGCATCGTCCCACTCGCTCAACAACAGCGTAGCAAAGGGATCGGCCACACGCACTTTGCCATCAATCCAATATTGGAATCCATATTCCACGCCTTTTTTAAGTCCGCCAATGCGCTTCCACCAGATGTTATCGCTCGAGGAAAAGTTCATGAAATACGCCGTATCGGTGCCCCAATTGTTGAAATCTCCGATCACGTACACATAGTTTTTATAAGGGGCGTAAAGTGCCAGCAGTACGGTAGAATCATCGAGGTAATTCACCCCTTGCTCCATGCCCGATGGCAGTGCGGCTTGCGTTACGGTTGGATTCACCGTGAAATAAAGGGTGTCGAAAGCGGTAAACGTGCTGTATTTCGCGGCAAAGGCCACCACATTTTTGCCCACTTTCCAGTTCGATATACTGGCTTGAAAACTGTCTTGGGTGCTGCTTTTTCTCAGGGTATCACCATTGAGCAACAGGGCGATGTCGCACACGCGACTGCTCCACACTTCAATTTTTTGGGTACTGCCGCTACCAATGATATTGTCGCGCGTTTCAGGCAAAGTAAATTTCGCGGCCAACCCGGTAGAGTAAATTGGGGTAAAGATATCGGTTCCGTTGGCGCTTCTACCCACTTTGCTGCCATCGGTATTTCTGAAAACGAAGGCCATTTGTAAAATGACTTCGCTGGCGCCGAAGGCGCCGCCCTGAGTATAAAAATCTTTCACATGATAGCGAATCTTCCACTGGTCGTTCCCCAAATAAGTCATTTTTGTGCGGTTGTCCGCCGTGCCCCAAGTGCCCACCACATGCTTCCAATCGCTGCCGCTAGTGCTGGCCGTCGTAATCACACCGGTGTGGGCATAAACCTGACTCGCCCCCACCAAGGCACCGTTGCCCAACTTGGCATTGTAAACAATGGTTACCGTGTCGTTCTCTTTGGGAAATACCGGACTCACCGACAAAACTTGGGCCTTCAAAGCACACAACGCCATCACAGACAACACCAACAAAAGGGAAAACTTCTTCATAATCTTCTCAAAGATACTCGATAAGTGTCGTTTCGACAATAATCCCACCCCAACATGGGCGACTTCCATACAATAACCGGTTAAATAGGGTGGGGAAGTTCGCAAAATTTGTGTGAGGTGGGTGAGAAATGTTAGGAGAAGTGAGGGAGAAGATAGGGAGAAGAGATGGAGGCAGAGGGGTGACGAATGTCACCCCGAATCATCAAAAAAATGCGAACTTTGTACAACGGAAAACCCGAGGATTCCAAAAACCATGTCAAAGGCGCAATCCAACGACCAACCATCAACCAACATTCACTACAACACCTACCCGGTGATGGGCATGACCTGTGCCGCGTGCGCGGTGAGTTTGGAGAGTTATTTGGGAAGTATGGCCGGCGTTGAAAAAGTGGTGGTGAGCTATCCCAACCA
>JBJTNN010000313.1:0-11695 GCA_046074125.1 Bacteroidota bacterium | reverse complement strand
ATATTACTAAAAAAAGAACGTTTATCTTAAAATTCCCTATCTTGCTACACTAATTGAAACAATTAATATTCATATTGTTAAGCGCATTTTGCAGTTTTGTCAATGCCCAACAAAGCAATCATTGGGTGGTGCAGGGGTATACCGAGTATAGAAATCCTCAATTTGATACTTCGGTAGGTTTCAAAACATATTATGATGTTGATTTAAACTCACCCAAATTCAAAGTCAGTAAAATTCAAAGTAGGAGGATCTTAAATGATACCAATATACATAATCCACAATCTAAAATATCACCAGGATATCAAACCATTTCAAATTCCAAAGGCAGCCTTTTGGGTTTTACATTTAACAATATATTGCACAATAAAAATGGAGATTCAATTGATTATATCTCTCAATATGGCGGGATTTACGGAATAGTTTGTTCAACCGGAAATACGGATACTTTTGTTTTATATTATATCCAAAGCAAAACGGAATTCGATGCATACAGTTTTGAAAATAGATTCAATCGAAATCATGGATTGCCGTATGAAGTGTACAAACCAGATTCTTTTTTTTTAATGGAATCAACATACGTTGGGAGTACGAGATTGTCAAAAAAAATCATCAATGGATTCAAGCAATTTGATTCGCCTTCAAGTTTGCAGAGTAATTTATCTTTGTTTACCGATCAAAAAAAGGAAAAAAGAATTCAATTTGTTTGGAATCAGAACATTTACGATGTAAATATTTCAAAAAATTACCAAACAACCTCAAGACAAATTATAAGAGCAAACATTCAAGATAGGTATTACCCCGTATGGTTGGATGTTGAATATGGTAATTTTACTCAAAATCGACTTGTGACTTCACCGAGTGGTCGTTGGTCAGTATTGACTTGGACAATAGCTATAAAAGAAAATAGATTTATTTACAAGTATTCGAAGTCAAAAGTTTTTCTAATTGACAATGAAAATTTGACAAATACTAAGGAAATATTCCAAGATTCTGCAATTTATATCACTGACAAATTTACATTTTGGAAAAACCCAGTCTTTACAAAAGAAGACTCCGTTTTTTTGATACAAAAGATAGTCACCAATAAAGGGGATGCGAATTACATTTCAGAAAAAAGTATAATCGAAATAAAAATCGCCAATAGCATTTGGAACTATCGTTCATTCAACATAGATATTGATAAAAGCCTATATGCGAATCCAGATGTCTATTATAAATCTATGACAAGTTTAAAAGATTTTACTTTGGCACCAAATGGCAATATTTTCGTGTTTGTCACTGAAACTGTATTTAGTGGAAATCAGATTGACCCTGATAGTCGCAAATTTTACATAGCCAAGCTAAATAAAGATAATGGTAATTATGGAATTGTAAATCCGGTCATGATTTTTGAAGGATTTACCAAGTACAATTATTATGATTATGATCTTTACGATAAGGTATTCTTTCCTCAAACACCAGGGGCGTATCATAAAATTGAATTCACGGCAAATAGTTTGTGCTATAATTATCTGGAAGAGGTGGTCAACCTTTCAGATACCTCTTGGTTTTGCCAGTTTGAATGGTTTTGGGGAGATGGAAATTCTTCAAAAACGGATAAATTGAATTTGAAAACAACACACCGTTATAAAAACCCCGGCAAATTCGAGGTGCTATTAAAAGCGACCACCGCTGACGGCGGCTGGGTCTGGTATTCCGATTCTGTGGAGATTCTTCCAGAGCCCATCGCAAAGTACCATACCAAAAACACTGTTGGCTGTCAATGGATTGCCGTTGAGTTTTCAGATTCATCCATCCTCGAAAAGAAAAGTCATACTTGGAAATGGGATTTTGGGGATGGCAACGATACTACCCTGACTTCACCGGGCAACATCATGCCAAAAAACAAATCTATCAAACACACCTATACCACTTCTGGCAAATTCAATGTACAACTTCAAGTCAGCGATGGCAGATGCATCGATACCTTTAATGCCATCCAAAACATCTCAATTCTACCCGCACCAAGACCAGGCATCGCCATAGACAAGACATCCGGTTGCACGCCCCTCGATGTTCAGTTTGGCAGAACTTATTCCGATCCTACTGATTCAACCATCTATCGTTTCAAGCCATCGTTGGTGCCGAACAATCGATTTGATCAAGCCATCAACAAAGCCCGTTTGACACAATCCGGCAAATATTGGTTGCTTCAAAAACTATATGGTCCGTCAGGGTGTATCACCCAGGATTCCATCGCACTGAATATCACCCAAGGAGTGGAGGATGGCTTCAAACCGTTCATGAAACGAAGCACCGTTGTAAACAATTCCACCATTCTCGCCGAATGGCAAACGGTTCCCGCGGCCAAAAACTATCAGTTATATAGAAACGGAATGCCGCTGGCAGTGGTGAATGATACGTTTTATTTGGATGCTCTCAGTCAGGAGATTGATCAGTCGTACCGGTACCAAATTCAACCCATCGACAGCTGTGATAAAACGGTGGCACTGCGAAGCAATGTGGGCAAAACCATCTACTTGAAAGTGGAGGAAAAGGCTCAGGTGTCTGTCAATGAGTTTTCTACAGCCTTGCTCACGTGGACGCCCTACGAGGACTGGTCGTTGAGCGGGGGAGTGCAGAACTATGTGTGTGTAGGTAACTTAGACAGAGAAACAACCAATTGGCAATTGCTTGCAAATCAATTAGATACTCAATACAACGACAAGCAGTTTATAGAGCGTTTCAAATTTGAAAAATGCTATCGGATACAAGCTCGCAGTGCGGATGGCCGGTTCGTTACGGAGAGCAATACCGCCTGTTTGGGTTACACAGCCACATTGTTCGCGCCCAATGCCTTTACGCCCAACGGCGATGGATTGAACGATGAATTTGAAATTTTCAATTACGGATTTGATCGATTTGCCTTGAGCATATACAACCGATGGGGTCAAAAGATATTTGAAACATCCAGCAGTGAGGCAATTTGGAAGCCAGCGAGTGATGTTCCACCGGGTGTTTATGTTTACCAAGTGAAAGCCTACAAACAGGAAAAAGAGTACGGTTTTAGAAGTACGGTTACGTTGATGCGGTGATAGAATTTTCAATGAAACAAAGGTAAACCGCGTCAATAATCATACTTGTTACATGCAGGTCCCAAGATAGAAACCTGTTGATATGTGAAAGGTGAATGGGGCAGTGGAATTGAAATTATTAATTGATGATTTTATAGAATTTGAGATTCCAATTGTGGTTTTTATCAGCATTTGTACGAGAATTCCAAGCAGTAATTTCCCCATTGTTTGGTGATTTATGATCTCTTCATTTGTTGTGATTTGGTTAGGTTTGTAAATCAGCATCGAAAATGAAACGCATCCTGTACATTTTTTTGTTTTTTCAAGCGCTTCAATTGGAGGCCCAAATCCCAACGCCTAAAGTCCAATGGGTGAGTGAGGTGCAGCAGTACGGACAGCGAAATACAGGCCTTTGGATGATACCGCAGCCGCGAAAAGCCGCCTTTGATAGCTTCGGCAATGTCTATACTCTGTTTAGTTTGGGTGATTCCCTCAGACTCACAACCGGTGTGTTCCGAAAATCGGAGGGATACAGCTGCGTCATGGTAAAAATCAACAAAAGCAATGGCGCGGTTGCATGGGCTTACCCATTTAAATCCGCTGATTCTAATATGTCGCTTACAGACATCGTGATTACCAACAACAACCAAATTACGGCACTGATTGGACATTCAGAGAATGGCACCTACCGCGGTAAGGCATATCCTGGCAATGCACCCTTATTTTCCTTTAACACCCAAGGCGATTTGCTGTGGTTTAAATCGGGTAGTGGCATCCAAGAATTGCGTTCGGTGAATCAACGAAACATCGGAATCGGATATCGAAAGGGCAGTGATACCGCCTTTTCCCACTTGAAATTGGACTCTTTCAATGGGTATTACGCCATTGAATTGAATGCGTTTGGACAAACCATCAATGCACAATACCTCGGAACAGGTGGCGATGTAAGCACCTTGATGTTCTCAAAGGAGTCCTATTTGCTACAAGTTGAAGTCTCAAAAACCGCGAGTTTTCGAAACCTTCAGGGTGTGTACAAAGCAGCAGACCAGCGCACTTCACCACTTGGCGGGAATCTGCGGGATGTAATTACCTTGTGCTATGCAAAAAATGGAACGTTGAAGTGGGTTCATCGCGCAGATACGGCCGCAGCCAGGGCTTTGAATACCAACTTCTGCTCAGACAATCATGGGAATGTTTATCTGGGTTTGATCTATAAGCGAAGCTGTCGTTGGTTGGGTAAATCCTTCAAACTCCCTTTTGCGGGTGATCCCAATTGTGCGATGGCTATATTGAATGAAACAACCGGAGCCGTGAAACGTTTCTTACTCTGTGATACCACATCCTACAGTCCAGTGAACTACTTCAAATTATTGGAGGGGAACGACAATCTGGGAGTGCGACTGCGTGTAAATGGTTGTGCGACTTCCCTGTGGCCAAATCTCCCAGATTCGGTTAAAAACGCAGGTGGAGTGGTGTGTATGCAGTTTGATTTCAATGGCAACTACCAACAATTTTGGCAGGATGAACAGGAATCCTACAGTTACAGTGGTTATGAGGCAACGGCCTCGTTTCTGCATCAGCCGATGTCGAAATTTACTTCTAACATCTATTTCTTTGGCTCGGATATTACCAATACAACAGGCAATGCCATAGCGCTGGGATATGCCTCGTTGAATGCACGTATTTCTGGGCAGTCAACCCTCACTCAGAATGGATTTCGTGTGTATCCTGTGCCGTCAGAGGGGATGGGGTGGACCGTGGAATCCTCCGCCGGGATAAGTGCATTTACTCTGTGCGACCTAACAGGAAAAGTCATTAGCGAGCGCGTTTTGAACAGCCCTGTGTCTCACTTGGTAATTGACGCGCCAATGGGTCCACAGTCGCTTTATTTGCTCAATATAACACTAGCCAACGGCAACGCCCAAACCCGACTGATTCAGTAATTGCAGTTGCGGAAATCGGTTCGATATCAAACAGAAGAGGCCGCCCCGTGGGCGGCCTCTTCTGTTATTGGTGAAGTCTGACCCGGTCAGACAAAAATGCAATTAGTGTTTGTCCTTGCAACAAGCCTTCTTTTCAGGGGCTTCCGCTTGCTTTTTGTTTTTGCAGCAGGCATCGCCTTTGCTACAAGTTTTGTCGTTGTCCTCTTTGCAAACAGGCTCGTTAGAACAACCCTCGTGTCCTTTGCCGATGAATTTGCCATCTGCATCGTACATCGACATGCAAGCTGCTTTTTCAGTAGAATCGCAGCCCAAAGAATCGCACATCGCAGCGCACTGTTCCTTGGTCAACGTAGCGCAAGTGCTCAAATCGCATTTGCCCATCATTTCCTTTTCGCAATGCTGCATTTCAACACAAGCCGCACCATTTCCGTTGTTTGGACGTTCGCCGAACGACTTGCCCGCAATGAAAGGCGCAATTACCAATGAAACGATCGACATCAACTTGATCAAAATGTTCATTGAAGGTCCAGAAGTGTCCTTGAAAGGATCACCCACTGTATCGCCGGTTACAGAGGCCTTGTGTGGCTCAGATTTTTTGTAGAAGGTTTCTCCGTTGATTTCAACCCCTTTTTCAAATGATTTTTTGGCGTTGTCCCATGCACCACCGGCGTTTGATTGGAAGATACCCATCAATACACCCGATACCGTTACACCGGCCAACATACCGCCCAATACTTCAGGACCGAACAAGAAGCCCACAACAACGGGAGAAATCAAGGCAATCGCACCTGGAGCCAACATCTCGCGGATAGAGGCTTTGGTAGAAATCGCTACACACTTTTCATATTCAGGCTGTGCCTTGTACTCCATGATCCCTGGGATTTCACGGAACTGACGGCGAACTTCATTTACCATGTCCATGGCTGCACGACCTACAGCCGCAATCGCCAAAGAAGAGAAGATGAATGGAATCATACCACCCACAAACAATCCTGCCAATACAGGGGCTTTGTAAATGTCGATGGCTGTGATGCCAGAAATTCCCACAAAAGCCGCAAACAATGCCAAAGAGGTCAATGCCGCTGAAGCAATCGCGAAACCTTTACCGGTGGCTGCAGTGGTGTTTCCAACCGCATCCAAATTGTCGGTACGTCCGCGAACCTCCTCAGGCAACTGACTCATTTCAGCAATACCACCGGCGTTGTCGGCGATTGGACCGAAAGCGTCAATGGCCAACTGCATCGCTGTTGTGGCCATCATACCTGCAGCGGCGATAGATACACCGTACAATCCAGCAAAATAATAGGATCCCATGATACCACCGGCCAAAACCAAGATGGGTAACACGGTAGATTCCATCCCTACGCTCAAACCACCGATGATGTTGGTGGCATGACCTGTGCCTGACTGACGGATGATCGACATAACAGGGCGTTTGCCCATGGCGGTATAATATTCAGTGATGATACTCATCAAAGTACCCACAGCCAAACCAACCACAATCGCAGCAAAAACACCGTTGCGGGTGAAATCTTCGCCACGAGCGGCATCAAACCAAGACATTTTCTCTGGCAACAAAGCGTTTACCACGAAATAAGAGGCGATACCTGTTAAAGCGATGGATGACCAGTTACCCAAATTCAAGGCGTTTTGAACGCTATCGGTTTCGTTTTTCACTTTCACGAACCAAGTTCCAACAATAGAGAATACCAATCCCAAACCAGCAATTACCATCGGCAACAAAATGGGAGAGAGACCGTTGTAGGCATCTTGTGCGTTGATTTCTTGTCCCAATACCATGGTAGCCAAAATGGTTGCTACATAAGAACCGAACAAATCGGCACCCATACCTGCAACGTCACCCACGTTATCACCTACGTTGTCTGCGATGGTAGCAGGGTTGCGCACGTCATCCTCAGGGATACCCGCTTCTACTTTTCCTACCAAATCAGCCCCAACGTCTGCGGCTTTGGTGTAAATACCACCACCCACACGGGCAAACAAAGCGATGCTTTCAGCACCCAAAGAGAAACCTGCCAATACTTCGATGGCTGTTTTCATCTCGTCGCTGTTTACGTTGGTTACATTGAACATTTGCAAGAACACGATGAACAATGATCCCAAACCAATTACGGCCAAACCGGCAACACCCAATCCCATAACGGTTCCACCATTGAAAGATACTTTCAAGGCTTTTGACAAGCTTGTACGGGCGGCTTGTGTGGTACGTACGTTGGCTTTGGTGGCGATGTTCATACCAATGTAACCCGCGAATGCCGACAAAACGGCACCAATCACAAAGGAAATTGAAATCACCCAACTTGAGTGGATGGGGTGCTCAGCAGATCCAGAAAATGTTCCAGACCAAGCCAACAAGATACCCGCAATCACCACGAAGTAGCTCAAAACTTTCCATTCTGCCTTCAAAAAGGCCATAGCACCTTTGGCAATGTAGCCTGCCAATCGCTGCATGTTCTCATCGCCCGCATCTTGCTTGCTAACCCATGCACTCTTGATAGCCATCACAAGGAGGCCAACAACGCCCAACAAAGGGACCAGGTAAAGGATATTGTTTGTCATATAAATATTGTCTTCTTTTTACAGAACCGCGAAAATACACAAGTTTGCCCCAAAAATCAAAAGGACTTCCCGTGAGTGGGACTTCTAAGTTGGTGAAAGACCCTTTACTGAGCGTCTTGGGCTACCAACAATTTGGAAGAATAGGCAGCTGTCTCTGTGTTAACAACCACTTCGAATAGTCCAGAAATGCCGGGTTTTAATATAAGTCGATAGTTGCCGTAAGCATCCGTTTCCGCCGCATTGCGCTGGATTAATTGTCCAACCGCATTGTAAACACTCACCGTCACACCAACCTGGGCGGGCAAATTCCCCAAGGTGGTAAATCCCTTGCTGGGGTTGGGGTACAGAGTGATGCCCGGGCTTTGCGCATCCCAACGATCCAACGTGTATTTTGTATTTGCCGTGGTTGCCAAACTCAAATTTTGGTAGCTGCCAGAGCCTGTGGTTTCCCATCGAAAGGCCCGAACCGCATAGTTGTAGTTGCCATTGTTTGGGTTTATCACGGTGGGTTTGCAATAATCGAAATAGACCGTGTCTGTGGTTACGGAATTGCCCAATCCGCAGTAGGTAGCGATTTCTTTGTATTCTTGTGTATTTTGATCGATGCGATACACCACGTAGCCGTCAACTTTGTCGGCAGACTTGTTCCATTTGAGCTGTGTGCCGCCATTAATTTCGGTGGCAGAGAGCATTGACGGAGGTTTTACGTAAAGCATATTTAACGTGGGATCGCCCATGAGGGCAATGAAAACGCCATTCCACGAGAAGTTAAATGCGCCGTTGAAATAGTCGTTTACGTTGTTTTGGGTGATTTTCGCGCCGTAGCCAATGTTTTGTCCCAGCCCCATGTGGTGCAAATACCACTTAGGGATACCGCCCCAACAGCTGGCCAATGATCCGCCGGCCAGTGCCCCGCGAAGGATGTTGTTTTTACTGTCCCAATCCCCAAAATAACTGCCCGCCAACAGGGTAAAAGCGTTGGAGAATTTTCCTTTGCTGCTGGCAAAATCATAGGTGGTACCAATGCCGCTGCAGCTGCCATAACTGCCGGCGCCGCAACCGTAGCTCCATAAATAAGAGCCAGCATTTTGTTCAGTGAAATAGTCTACCGCGTCGGAAAAACTATCCAATCCAACAAAACAGGGCAAATTGTGATAGCCGGTTGAAGCCAAATTGAGGCCCGTGAAATTGTTGTCGATCAACCCCCGTCGGCGAAATTGGGTTTTGCCCATCTTGTAGTCATGCACGCGGTTGAGGTATTCGCGGGTTAATTGGGTGTCGTTCTTGGAGAAAGCGTCCATGTCATAAAAATCGGCCCGACCGATTTCATAAACGATGGGACATTCGGGCGCGGATTGATCGAATTTGCCATCGCCGGGTACATTTTTGTGTCGCGCTTCAGCGCCAGTGGTACAATTGGCAATTTCATCGCCCCAGAAACAGTCCACGGTGCCGTAGTATACGTCGGCAGGCCAAGCTCCGGTGTGGTTGCCAACCCCTTCCACGTGTCCGTCTGGCGGCGGTCTATCGCCATTGTTAGAGAAATTTCCGGAGTAGGGAACGGGCACATGTCCCAGGATATAGAGGGCTTTGGGTGCTTTGGGCAGTCGCTTGATGTGTGCTTCCAATTTGGCTTTCACGGCATCTACCTTTTCGTTTCTGCCAACCACCACATAGGATGGAAACCAGCCATCGTTGGATAAGTCATTGCCCAGGGTAGCGATTTCTGATTTCAGGGCTTTGATGTAACTGCTATCGACCAACAAAACGATGCCTCCCCGGGTGGGATTGGGTTTAAATTGGTTGCCCACGTAGATGTATCCCAGGGCTTCAGTGGTGGCGCCATTCACTTTGGTGACGCGGTATTCCCGGCTCAATCCTTTAGAGAGGGTATCACTCCAACTGGTGATGGTTCCAGCGAGTGTGGCATCGGGACCTTTCCAACTGTTGTTGGCATGCACGAAATCGCGGTGATAAATCATGTATTTGCCCGTGTAATTGTCGTTGGGCCATTTCAGTGTGATGCTGCCATCGCCATTGGCAGTAGCAGAAACTTGTACCACTTGGGTTTTGGCAATTTGACTTTGGAGGTTCACCGTTGTAACGCCCAATAGTAGGAATGCAATGGAAGGTAAAAAGCACTTCATGTTTTTCAAATATAGGTCTTATTTCAAAAGTGATTCGGTTTTGTGGATTCTGTGTGTATGAACATGATTGAAATCGCTTATTTTCGCATCCAAATTCGAAATGAAACAGTTTAGACTAGTATCGATGCTCCTTTTGGGTATGATTGCGGTTCAGTCGTTTGCCCAAACCGCAGCGCCAAAGCCCAAAAAACCAGCCGTTAACGAACAAAAAGAAATCTCTCCAGCCGTTCAGATTTATTTTGAAACCAACAAATCGGTGATTAAGCCTGCCGAATTGGTGAAGTTGAAGCGATTGCTCGATACCTTGGATTCCAAAGATGAGTACCGTTTGATCTTGACCGGTCACACCGATTCTTCAGGTAACGATGAATTGAACTTGAAACTGTCACAAGGGCGTGTTGATGGGGTGTATCAATACTTGATCGACAACGACATCGAAGCGGATTGGATGAACCGTCAGTACTTTGGTCGTGCCAAGCCCCGCGAAAAGGAGGAGACTTCTGAAGAGAAGAAAGCCAAAAATCGCCGGGTGGAAATCACCATTTTGGAAAAGCCAAAACCCGTGGAGAAGCCCAAACCAAAGCCCGTATACAAAGATACATGCACGGCTGATACCACCATTTACGTAAACGGTGTAGGCATGACCATGAAGGTGTGCGATTTCAAGAAAATGTGTCCTCGCGGCGCAACCAACTGCATCAAAATCAAGAAGAATACATCCATCGAAGAATTGATTAGCAGCGGAACGCCTTTGACGACCGCCAAGAGCGAAGGATTGAATTGGGCTGGTGCATACGAGGTGCGCATGCCTGGTGATACTTGTGCTGCAGTGCCTGTAACGATGACCATTGCCATGGATGCCGCCATTTACAAAAAAGCCAAACTGCAGGTATATACCCGTGATGGAGAAACCAACATTAAGCCAGACAAAACCAAAAAATTGGGTGTAGCCAAAGGAAAAGAGCAAATCAAATATTCGTTCCCGCTCACTTGCAATGGTTCTTACTTCATTTGCGGTCCTGCCGGAAAATCGAAAAAAGCCATCATCTTGGATAAAACCAAAAAGGCCGATGAGATGTATGTCATTTCACAAAGCACCATGGCGATCATTCCTTGCAAAAAGATTGGCAACGGGAAATGGGAAGTATCGTACAGTAAAATTGAGGATCCTACCTTAACAGTGAAACTTTCCGATGGTGAGACCATTGTATCGGATATCAACATGAACAGCATCCGCAAGATGAAAAAGCCCGGATTGTTGCGCAAAAAATACAAAGTAAAAGGAAAACATCTTCAAGGGTAATACTGCGAAATGGAAAAGTTGACCAACCGTTCACGCCAGGTCGTGGACAAAAAAATGACCTTCGCTGAGCAGATTTATTTGCCAGCCATTTTGGGAGGGATGTGGATTACGTTGAAGCACTTCTTCAAAAAGCCCGCAACCTCGCAATATCCTGAGCAAGTACGTCCCAGGGCCGAGGTGTACCGCGGACAGCATGTGTTGAAGCGCGACGAACAGGGCAAAGAGCGCTGCACGGCTTGTGGATTGTGCGCCGTTGCCTGTCCGGCCGAAGCCATCACGATGGTTGCTGCGGAACGCGAAAAAGGCGAGGAGCATTTGTACCGCGAGGAGAAGTATGCCGCCACCTACGAAATCAATATGCTGCGCTGTATTTTCTGCGGATTGTGTGAGGAAGCTTGTCCCAAGCAGGCCGTATTCCTGACCGATCGCATTGTAGACGCCGAGTTTGGCAGAGAAGATTTCATCTACGGCAAAGACAAGTTGGTTGAGCCGGTGGATGCCCGTGTAGATATTTCGAAACGACAAGTTTGGTCTAAACAATCATAAGATGCTTCAGAATTTACCCATACCATTTTTGGTACTTTCCTTTTTAACCATATTGTCGGCGTTGTACGTTGTGACCAGCAAAAATCCGGTACACAGTGTGTTGGCATTGATCTTTACTTTCTT
>JBJTNN010000312.1:0-5042 GCA_046074125.1 Bacteroidota bacterium | reverse complement strand
TACGGTACTTTGGGTGAAGATGGCAAATTCACGGAGGAAACCCCTTACGACCCCAATTCACCTTACAGTGCATCAAAAGCAAGTTCGGATCATTTCGTTCGTGCCTATCACGAAACGTATAAATTGCCCGTTGTCATCAGCAATTGCTCCAACAACTATGGCAGCCATCAGTTCCCTGAGAAGTTGATTCCATTGATGATTCACAACATCACGCACAACAAACCCTTGCCTGTTTATGGCAAAGGAGAGAATGTTCGCGATTGGTTGTGGGTGGAAGACCATGCGCGTGCCATCGAAACCATTTACTTCGAAGGGAGAAACGGTGAAACGTATAACATTGGTGGTAACAACGAATGGAAGAACATTGATTTGGTTCACAAATTGTGCGAGATCATGGATCGCAAATTGGGCAGAAATGCCGGCGATTCAGCGAAGTTGATTACGTATGTAACTGACCGCAAAGGACATGATTTCCGTTACGCCATTGACGCGAGCAAGCTGGAAAATGAATTGAAATGGTCGCCCAGCGTTGCTTTTGACCAAGGATTTGAGAAAACCATCGATTGGTATTTGGAGAATACAGAATGGTTGGAACGAGTGACTTCTGGTGCTTATTCTGACTATTACGAAGCCATGTACACCAGCCGTTAATTCGGTAAATTTTTATGAATACACTACATCTATACAACACACTGAACAAAACGTTAGAACCGTTTACATCGATCGCTCCAAAACATGTGGGTATCTATGTCTGTGGTCCTACCGTTTATGGTCCCCCGCATTTGGGGCATGTTCGTGGCCCCATTGTATTTGATGTATTGCGCCGATACTTGATTTTGCAGGGGTATAAGGTTCGTTATGTTCGCAATATCACCGATGTGGGTCACTTGGTAGGCGATGCTGATGAGGGCGAGGATAAGCTTGCGAAGCAAGCGAAAGTTGAGCAGTTAGAGCCCATGGAGGTAGCGCAATCTTACACCGATGCCTACAATTCAGTGATGGATCGAATCAATGTGATGAAGCCGAGCATTGAGCCACGCGCTACTGGCCACATTATCGAGCAGATTGAGATGATTCAAACGATCATCGAAAAGGGTTTGGCGTATGAGGTGAACGGTTCAGTTTACTTCGATGTGATGGCTTACAGCCAACAGTCACATTATGGTGTGTTGAGCGGCCGGGTATTGGAAGATTTGCAGGCAGGTGCTGGGAATCAAAGTCGTTCTTTGGAAGGACAAGATGAGAAACGCAATCCCAATGATTTTGCGTTGTGGAAGCGTGCTTCGGCGGAGCACATTATGCAATGGAGCAGTCCATGGGGCAAAGGATTCCCTGGATGGCACATAGAATGTAGTGCGATGAGTGCTCGATATTTGGGTGAGCATTTCGACATTCACGGGGGCGGTATGGATTTGTTGTTTCCCCACCACGAGTGTGAAATTGCGCAAAGCACAGCGGCACACGATCATGCGCCGGCCAAATATTGGATACATCACAACATGATCACCATCAATGGTCAAAAAATGGCCAAAAGTTTGGGCAATGGCATCATGGTTGAGCAGCTGTTTAAGGGAGAACACCCCTTGTTGTCGCAAGCGTTTGGTCCGATGACTTTGCGTTTCTTTGTCTTACAGGCCCACTATCGCGGTACGCTGGACTTCAGTAATGATGCTTTGTTGGCAGCCCAAAAGGGATGGCAGCGCATGCAGTCGGCGTTTAAATTGGTGTCTAATTTGCCCACGGTGAATGAGGGGGCTACTTTGGACGTGGCGGATATATTTACGTCGATAGTTTCGAGCTTGAACGATGATTTGAATACGCCACAGGTGATAGCATCTTTCTTTGAATTGTCGCGCAGAATCAATTTGGTGAACGACGGTAAGGAAACAATTACCGCGGAGACCAAAACGAGCATGCAGCAATTGATCAAAGATTACTGTGAGGGTGTGTTGGGCTTGATTCCCGAGGATGCGGGCGCGGGTGATGGACTTTCAGATGCGATGGATATTATACTGTCGTTGAGAGGTCAAGCCAAGTCCGATAAAAATTGGGCATTGAGTGATCAAATTCGGGATGCTTTGAAAGCAAAAGGATTTGAAATTAAGGATGGTAAAGAGGGGACAACTTGGAATAAGTTGTAAATTCATATTGTTTTCTAATAAATAGTTATGCCTGGTCATTTCACCTTTTACTGTAAGCACATAGACGGTGAATTGGCGCATTTCGATGAAACGGAAGCCAAGCACGTATTGCAGGTATTGCGGTATGCGGTTGGGGATGAGATTTTTTTCACTGATGGCAAAGGGTCTCGATTTCGGGGGGTCATTGCTCAAGGCAACAAGCAGGGATTTCAGGCCCAGATTGTTGCGAGTGAAAAGGTAGAAAAGCCCGTTGAATTGAACATTTGTGTTGCGATTCTCAAGTCTGGAGACCGCATGGAATGGGCCGTTGAGAAATGCACCGAGTTGGGTGTGAGTTCGGTGGTTTTTTTTCAGTCCGACAATGGAGAGCGGGGCAAGATAAATTTGGGAAGAATGCAAAAAGTGGCGATTGCGGCATTGAAGCAAAGTCACGGTGCTTGGTTACCTGAGGTAAAGCAGCTTGCGTTTTCTGAGGCATTGCAAGGGCCATTCTCGGGAAAAAGATACATCGCCTATTGTGGTGACAGTGAAAAGGTGGGTGTTTCCGGCGTTGAACTTCCGGCAACTATATTCATTGGACCGGAGGGTGATTTTTCTATGAAGGAAATAACGGCAGCCACTTCGGTGGGTTGTTTGCCCTTGGATTTGGGGGTTCAGATATTGCGCACTGAGACTGCGATGGTGGCGATTTCAGCTGCATTGCGATTGCGGTAATTGTGGGTAAAAGGCGGTGTTTTCGTGCTTGTTTTGGGGTGCGTGTTTTGAGGGAATTGGGTATCTTTGTTTTGTGAATGTATTGCTATTAGGATCGGGAGGTCGCGAACATGCTTTTGCCATGAAGATGGCTCAGAGTGATCGCCTGAACAACTTGTATATCGCCCCGGGAAATGCGGGTACTGCTCAATTTGGAAAAAATATTTCGTTGAACCCTACAGATGTTGTGGCTGTTTTCCAGTTTTGTAAGGATAACCAAATTCAGTTGGTGGTTCCAGGAAACGAGGATCCATTGGTGGCAGGCATCAGCGATTATATTGAGACGCACTCGGCTCAAGAGGGTTTGGATATTAAAGTGGCAGGTCCAAGTCATTGGTGTGCCCAGTTAGAGGGCTCGAAGGATTTTTCAAAGGCCTTCATGGGACGACACGCCATTCCTACGGCGCGATATCAGTCTTTTGCACTTTCACAGTTGGATGAAGCGGCGGCCTTCATGAAAACATTGGAGCCGCCTTATGTTTTGAAAGCCGATGGTTTGGCTGCGGGAAAGGGGGTCATCATCACAACGTCCTTTGAAGAGGCGATGGAAACGCTTCGTGAAATGACCGATGGTTCAAAATTTGGCAAAGCCGGTGAAGTTGTGGTGATTGAAGAATTTTTGAAAGGTATTGAGCTGAGTGTCTTTGGAATTAGCGATGGCAAGGATTGGAAGGTGTTGGCATCGGCGAAGGATTATAAGCGCATTTTTGATAACGACGAGGGACCCAATACTGGCGGAATGGGTGCGATATCTCCCGTACCGTTTGCCGATGAAGCATTCATGCAAAAGGTGATCGACCGAATCTTGAAACCAACCTATGAGGGTTTGGTGTCTGAGGGACATCCCTACAAAGGTTTTTTGTTTGTGGGATTGATGAATGTTGGTGGAGATCCTTTTGTGATTGAGTATAATGTGAGAATGGGCGATCCAGAGACGGAGGCGATATTTCCGCGGTTAAAAACCCCCATGTTGGATCTATTGGAGGCCATGGCCGGAGGTAATTTGGGCGCTGTAGATGTGGCGTTGGATTCTCAGACGGCGGCTACGATTTTCTTGGTTTCGGGTGGATATCCTGGCGACATTGAAAAGGGAAAGGTCATAGAATTCCCGAATGCAGTGGGTGAGGACCAATGGTTGTTTCATGCAGGAACCAAACAGGAGGGTGAAAGGGTAGTGACCAATGGCGGCCGGGTGATTGCCGTTACTTCATTGGGAGAAGACATTCCATCGGCACTCTTGAGGTCGAACAGCTTGGCTTCGCAGATTCATTTTAATGGAAAATTCAACCGAACCGATATTGGATTGGATTTGATGAAATATCAACCTTTATAAAACGAGAACAGGGATGTCAAAAACACAGTTTTCTCCTTACGATCAGTTTATTAAATCGAGGTTACGCACCCCGGGACAGCTATTTATCAGCTATTTTCTGCGTGGGTTGTTGGTGGTATTACCAGTGGCCATCACCGTGGGAATTTTGGGGTGGCTGTTGAAGGGCGTTGGCAGGTATTTGTACTTGGATCAATTGTCATTTGGGGCGATATTGTTGTACGGTACCTCAGGATTGGTTGCTATTGCCGTGATAGGGTTTTTTACCAAAGGCGTAATTGCTCAGCAAATCATGGGATTTTTTGAGGGTATTATCGAAAAAGCACCGGGGTTGAATTTCATCTTTGGGACAACCAAAGACATGACGGAAGCTTTTGTGGGAGAGAAAAAGAAATTCACAAAGCCCGTGGTGGTAGAAATTTCGGAGGGTGTCTATAAAATTGGATTCTTAACCCAAGAAGATATGAGCTCTGTGGGATTGCCAAATTGTTGTGCGGTTTATCTTCCCTACAGTTACACGTTATCGGGCGAAACTACTGTGGTTGAAAAAAGCAAGGTGCGCAGGATCGACCAGGAAAGTGGTGATGTTACCAAATTTGTTTTGAGCGGAGGCGCCACAAACTTGAAATAGTTCCTCTTTGGCTGGGGATAATTTTTGGGGCAAAATGGCGTTATAGTGTAGATTTAACGCTTTAATTCGCAATCTATGTTATCACTAGCATTCACCCTGCTTCAAGCGGCTGCGCCGCAAGACTCTGCCGCTGCTAACGCAGCTGCCAAAGCAACTGAACACGTTTCTGCCCCCGTATTGGAAATCA
>JBJTNN010000311.1:0-2765 GCA_046074125.1 Bacteroidota bacterium | reverse complement strand
TGATACATAGTACATTCTGGTTTCGAGCGGACGTGCGATCACCGAATCTCCTGTTCCTTTGTTTAGGGTTGAGCTATCGGTCCACCAATAATTATTGGCACCAGCTGCCCACAAGTTTGCTTTTTTACCGCGATAAATGGTGGTGTCACTGTAAACAACAATGTTTGCTGTGGGGAATGCCAATACCTGCACTGAATCTAACGTAGTACAAATACCCGTTGTTCCTTTCACCTTGTACCAACCTTTTCCATACAACTTCTGCGTGCGTGTTGTATCTCCATTCCACAGCCATTTGATACTGTCTGCACCACCCGCTGTTATATCGATACTATCCCCTTTACACAATGGCATACTTCCAGAGTAATTGAAGGCGATGGTGGGTTTTACAGTAAAGTTGAAGGTCTGCGTCAAAGAATCTGCACACCCTAAATCGTTTTCGATGATGTATGTAACATCGTGCGGACCTGAAGTGGTGTAGAAATTCGACTTTGGTGCTGCTCCGAACACAGTACCGGTGCCAAACTTCCATTTGCGAATGGCGATGGGTCTAGCCGAAGTAGAGGCGGTATCATAGAATCGAATGGTATCGGGAACACAAGTACCCTCTTGATAGAACTTCGCGTTGGGCGATGGATTTACCACATATTGCTTCACCATACTGTCGGCACAGCCATTGATGGACCAACCGTATAACTTCACCGTGTACACACCTGTATCTGCATAGCTGTGGGTGGTATTGCTCGCCGGCATTTCGGTCTGCTTATCGCCCCAACTCCAAGCCGAATTCAACAAGGTATCGGCCGGATCAATGCTCACAGAAAAATTGAATGTAAACAAGTTGTTTTTAAAACATTGAATGGAATCATTGGGGGTGATGGTATTATCCAAGGTAAACTGTGGATTGGGCATGTAAAATGAGCGAACATTTCCCAGCGCTGAATCCATACAACCTTCGTTGGTTTTGGCCACCAATACAACGGTATGAGTACCCGGTGCCGCAAACTTGATTTTGGGCGTTTTGGTAAAGTATGCGATGTTTCCATCAAACAACCAACTGTAGGTCATTTTCGCTTCCAAATTGGGATTCATTTGTCCCGTACGGGTAAACGCGGTTGAATCACCGAAGCAAACTTCTTTCACGGTGTAACCTGCCACCGGCTTGGGATGGACATACACAGTAAGGGTGTCAGTGCCCACACAACCGGCATTCGACACAACCGTCAAACGGGTTTTATAAGCACCCGCGGCGGTATAGGTGTAGCGAGCACCATACATGGTTGTATCGGTACCACCATCACCGAACTGCCAAGTGTAGGTAGCCGCGTAATCGGGATTGATGATGTTGGTATTGTCGGTAAACACCGTCTCTTCTTCAAAACAAGTATGAGATTGAGAATAACTCACATCAGGCAGGGCAAACACACGCACTGGTTTCGTGATTGAATCCCTACATGCACCTTTCTGACCTAGGTAATTCGAATAAGAAATCAACTTCACGTTGTACAACCCTGGAGCTGCGTATTTACGGCTTACGAAGGCCGCCGTGCTTGTCGTTCCATCACCAAAATCCCATTTGCGAGACGCAATTAAATCCGGCGATGCAACGGTGCTCTGATCACTAAACAAAGTAGATTGACCGAAACAAACATCTTTGGGATCAAATGTTGGGGCTGGTTTAGCGTGTACGATGTAATCAAACGTATCCAATGACACACAACCATTCACCGTTGTTACACGCAACAAAACTTTAAACACACCAGAGGTATTGAAATTGTGCGTAAAGGTTTTGGTTGTTTTGATGGTCGCCGGCGGGCCGTCGCCCAAGTTCCAATTCCATGCACTAATTGCCTCTCCGTTGGCCTGCGAAAAATCTGTCATGACCGTTGGCTCACCCGAACACACATTGTTCACTGTTTTCAGAATGAATGGGGATGCATATACGGTAATCATTTGTACCCATGAATCCACATAGTTATCGGCATTAATCGTTAAGAAGCTCACCCGGTAAGTTCCAGAAGTAGCATATTTGTGTACCGCGTTGCGGGTAGTTTGACTGTTGGTTGCAGCACCCGCCTCACCAAAATTCCACTTATAAGAGATGATGGCCGTTTTACTGCGGGTTAAATCAGTGAATTTGAATGAATCCGCAGAACAACGTCCGGTCAATTTGAACGCCGCGTGGGGCTCCAAATCCCCGAGCAAATTCAATCCTGTCATGCGCTCGGTGGCAGTCAGTGTTTTGAAAGCACAGGCCAAGCCAAAAGTACCGCCCAAGGTCGACATACTGCTCGATTGGATCTGTCCCTTGCGGGTAGCACTACCCGTACCACTCAAATTGGCCCAAGTAGTTGAGGCCGTATAGCCCAAAACACGCAATGTGGATGTTTCATAGACCCCATCATCGGTGGCAACTGAATCATAACGCAACGTAACCGTAAAATTCGAGGCATTGCTCGCCAAAGCGGGCACTGTGCCGCCCACAAAGTGATTGATTTTTGAATAATTGCGAATTCCCGATGGCAACGAACCATTTCCTGCCGCCGCACCCGCTTTGGCTTGAAACCAAAAATAGGTCAAGTTTGCATTCGATTTACTGAATGAAATAGACACCGGACGGTAATCTGCACCAGCACCCACTGGGAATGTCATGCTGGTAGTTCCGTTGGTTAAACCAATATGAACCGCACCATCCACATAACTGGTTTTGGTGCCCGCACCTACGGTACAACCATCCAAAGCGCGAAACGCCGCCAAAGAAGTACCCA
>JBJTNN010000310.1:0-3819 GCA_046074125.1 Bacteroidota bacterium | reverse complement strand
ACTGCGCATATACAATGCGGGTGCCTACGGCTTCAGTATGAGCAACAATTACAATGCACGTTTACGTCCTGCCGAAGTTTTGGTAAAAGCTGGAAAGGCCCACCTCATCAGAAAGCGCGAGGTGCTGGATGATATTATTCGCAATGAGGTAGAAATTCCCGAATTGATATAAAAAAAGAGGGCGGCGAGATTCTCGCCGCCCTCTTTTTTTAGGCGTAAGGAAGTCCCCGCTAGGCGACCATCCTATTATTCGCAATTTTGGTTGAGGAAATACTCGTAAGTACCGTCAACCGTATCGTTTGAGTTCCGGATCTTCCCCCTCACAATTTGGAATTGAACACTGAGGATTTTCTGTCCGCCGGGATTTACCGAAGCAAAAAACTTATTGGGAATCATGCTCAAGGCGAACTTTCCGTTGCCCATGTTCTTCATGGCCAATTGGGGTGCAGTAGCCACCTTTGTGATGGGCACTATTTGCAAGAAATCGGAAACCCCAGCACCTACTCTCGCTTTGGCAAAAACATAGAAGTCCTCTTTGTCCTTCAATGTGTCTTTGGTCTCCAAATTGCGGTCGTATAAAATGGTCAATACGTCACTGGCGCCAATTGATAAAGTATCTTTCTTTGCCAATCTTGGGAACGGAGCAACCTTTTGTGGACCTGTAACCGGAGGAGCCAAATCAATCTTCAAATCCTCGGTTTTGTCTTCACCGGCAGCACCACCTGTACCATCTTTCTTTTTCAACAACAAACTGATGTCGTTGTTGTACAATTCAGCGGCCGTTACTTCGTAAAACTGGGTGGGGATCATGCGGTAGAAATACAAATCATTTCCTGCAGAACGCATTTGCAAGGCATCATTGCTCGCGAGCCATGTGCCATTGTTCAATGGATGACCTTTCGGATGTTCCTTAGGAGTCCAGGTCCACATGTACAAAGGGTCTGTTGTCCCCGCCAATTGTTGACGGTCGCATTTCTTAACATCCACCCAAATGGTGATTGAATCATTGGGATTGATAGGGTCTGGCGTGGCCCAGGCCTTTTGGGCCATTAATTTTCCCAAGCTCATCAACAAAACGGTCAGTGTAAATAATAACTTTTTCATGTTGTGGCTTATTTGCGGTTAAAGGTTAAGTGATAACTCACGGTGCGTTTTCCACCGCAAATTTTGTTGTATTTCAACACGAGTGCATTGTCTTGTGGACGAACAGGTCGCATTAGCTTCATGGTGTTTTCATTGGCACTGGCAGCATCAAAGGTTACTTTGCTGGGATATTCGTTGTTGTCGAAATTCCAATTGCCTGATGTGTTTTTGAAAAGGTTTGAACCAGCACCGGGAGTGATTGTGTAAGCACCGGCTTTGTCGAAAGAAATCTCCATGGGCGCGCCACTGATATAGACATCGGTCACGTTCAACAACGTATCGCTCTCAACAAATGCCAACTGAACGTTCACATCAATTTGGTCAACACGGGTAAGGATCCACTGTGTGCTAATACCGTCGAGCTGACTCGCCTTGGGTCCCAAGACTTTCTTCTCTGGACGGCATGAAGATATGCCCAATACCATCACGATGGCCATTGCGGCAAGATTAAATATGCGTTTCATTAGTTGCAACCTCCTGTAGGATTAATTTCAAAGATGGTGGTTTTCTCGGTGATAGGGAACTGCAACAAAAATCCTGGGCAGTCCCAACGATGGCCACGTACAAAAATATTCTGACTTTCTACTGCGCCCAAACGTTTGATCTCCGGGGTGCGGTCACCTTGGAACAACAATTCGATGCGACGTTGTGCACGGGTTGCATCGATGATTTGCTGTGCTGTGGATCCGCTGGCAACCAACTTGCTGTTGTCTGTATAAGCCCGGGTGATGATGGCATTGATGTCGGCCGTTGCTGTGGCTAAGTCACCACCGCTCTTGGCCAAAGCCTCAGCGCGAATCAAATGCATTTGGGTTAAATGCAAAACGGGAACGTTGAAGAATGGGGCATTGAACATTTCACTTTTCACAAACTCATTTTGTGCACCGGCATTGACAACCGTTAACAATTTCAAACGCTTGTCTATCGCAACGTCAGCGCTCAAATTAGCCCAAAGCTCACGCGACAACTGACAGGTAGGGTTTCCAGGGGAATAGTTGTCTGAATAACCACCACTGCGCTTGTCGTTCACCCCGGTGCTGATAATTTTGAAGATGTGCTCGCTTGCTGCATTGGCAGAAAATACATTCACAGTATCGCTCAAAGTGTATTTCTTTGAGTCGATCACAGCGCCTGCGTAACTTGCGGCATCGGTGTATTTACCCATTTGGAAGTAAACATGCGCCAACAAGGCCTTTGCACTCATTTTGTCGGCGTAATCGCCATTCGATTCGGGCAATACCGCTTCGGCATCTTTCAAATCACTCAGAATGGCATCATAAGCCTCGGCAACAGTTAAGCGAGGATTTGGCTTGGTAGATGCCGCCTTTACGATGGCAATGCCGGGATGGTCGTTCTTCGCAGAATAGCCGTAAGGATGGGCAAACATGCGCACCGCGGTAAAGTGACAAAGTCCACGAATGAACTTGATCTCACCGGTCATGCGGTCTTTGTCGGCCTGACTCAAATCAGCCACTTTGTCCATGTTGTCTTGAACGAAGTTGGCACGGAAAATTGCGCGATACAAAATGCTGTAATACCCACCGCAAGTGCTGTTGAAAAACAACACGTTGTGGCTGTGTAATTCACGCAAGTCATTGTTGTTCGGACTTGATAAATTGTCTGACTGCATTTCACTCATCATTTGAGAGAAACCGCCGAAGGTGTTGGCCACCTCATTGTAGGAAGCGTTCAGCAGGCGTTGCAAGTCATCGGTGGTCTTGATGGCGTCATCCACCAACAGTTCGTTGGGTGGTGGCGTTTCAATCATATTGTCGCATGAAACCATCGCCCCGCCAACAATGGCGAAAGATAGAAACATCGCGAAGGGTTTAAAAAATGTCGTTTTCATGATTAGAAGCTGAAATTAAGGGCCACACTCACACTCTTTTCTTGGGGTGTGGTGAGGTAGGTGATACTGCCCGACATGTTACGGTCGGTTGGGTTTTCGAAATCACGTGCGATTTCAGGATCGATACCGGTGTAGCGGGTCCATGTCAACAAGTTGGTACCTACCAACATGATGCGAGCGGCATCAAACTTGGATTTTTTCAACCAAGCAACAGGCAATTTGTAGCTGATGTTCACACTGCGCAAACGGATATATGAACCATCTTGCAACCACAAGTCGGTGTTGATCCAAGGCGTGGTAGAGCCGTGATTGAAAGTGCTCAACGTCATTTTTGGATACAACGCATCGTCGCCAGGATTTTGCCAACGATCCAAAACACGACGGTCCATGTTCCAATCGGTCATCAAGCTCAACTGACGTTTCACAGAGCTTTCGAAAATGCTTCCACCCCAGTTGAAGTAAATGTTGGCATTCAACTCCCAATTCTTGTAAGAGATGGTGTTTGCCAAGTTGCCAAAGGCCTTGGGCAATACGTTTCCAACAGCGACACGGTTGGCAGGATCCCATTTCTTGGTTTCGTTGCCATTGAGGTCGAAATACACGGGTGCGCCGGTGGCGGGATCCACATGAGAGAAACGTACCAAGAAGTTGGTACCTACGGGTTGATTCAATACTACGCGGGTATCGTTAGTTCCTCCGCTGATTGCATCTGGCGTGTAAACACCAATGCTGGTAATTTCGTTTACGTTCTTTGCGATGCTGAAATTGGTTGTCCAGTTGGTGCGCTTGGTGCGAACGTTCACCGTTTTCAAGCTGAATTCTACCCC
>JBJTNN010000309.1:0-3558 GCA_046074125.1 Bacteroidota bacterium | reverse complement strand
GGTCTTGCGGAGATGGAGCGGACCCTAGACGACATAGTACGTTGTATCAGGTCGATTTCTTGGAACAAGTTGGTGTGCATCCAATCGGCAAATTCCCCAGCCACGGGTGGGTGGCAATGCTTTTCAAGTTTGATGTAGCGGGGTTTTTTTACCAATTGCAAGGCTGAGGTAAACAGGGGTTTGTTGTGCAACACGTTGCCAATTTGAATGATGACCCCAGACTCTGTGCGGTACTTCTGTAATTGTTCGATTTCGCCCGTGTTCAGGGGGCGGTACCCATCTAAAAACAAGTGTTTCCCCAATTTTACCAAATGGCAAATGACATCGAAAGGCAAATTTTTCACATGTCGATCAATGAAAAACACATCGCCGAGCGCGGCAATTTCCAGCGCAAACATCATTTCTCCCAACATGGAATAGTTGTCGCTATCATCAGGATCAATAAAGCCTACCAGTTCGAAACCTTCTACTGTGTTGAGTAGATGCTCGAAAATTTCTGCTTTTCTTTTCGATCCGATGATAACTGCTTTTCTCATGTTCCTACATTTGTAGTTCGATGCAAAGATTCATGAATCGTCATCGGGCAACAAATTGGGTTTTTAACAGGGGATGAAAAAGACAGATTTAATAGACACATTGATTCATCAAGGTCAGCGAAAACGGCTGGTGGAGGAATTGCGCAAGAAGGGCATACAGTCAGAAACCGTTTTGCAGGCCATGAATGCGGTTCCTCGTCAGTGGTTTTTTCCCAAGGATTTTGAGCAATTTGTGTATCGCGATGCTGCATTTCCTATCGATCATGGACAAACCATTTCCCAGCCTTACACGGTGGCCTATCAAACGCAATTATTGGGGATAGATCGCGGTTCTAAAGTATTAGAAATAGGGACGGGGAGTGGGTATCAGGCCGCGGTTTTGTTGGCCATGGGCGCCCAAGTATACAGTGTGGAGTACATCCTGCCGCTACTGAAATCGGCCAGTGAAGTTTTTAAAGCGATGGGTTCTGTGATACAGCTTTTTCATGGCGACGGTACCCTGGGTTTGCCTTCACATGCGCCATTCGACGCCATTGTTGTTACTGCCGGGGCACCGGCGGTGCCAGACACCTACATTCAGCAATTGGAAGTAGGAGGGCGGTTGGTGATTCCTGTGGGCGACCAAACGGATGAGCAAAAAATGATGCGGGTTACCAAGATATCAGAAACCCAAACGAAAACGGAAATACTGCAAGATTGCAAGTTTGTTCCCCTGAAAGGAACATTGGGTTGGCAGTAATGCCTGCTGGGGTTAGCGATTCATTAAATCTTCAATTTCTTCTACTTCAATGGGGAAGCCGTCCATTAAGTCAATCACCCCATTGGCAGTAATGATGACATCGTTTTCGATGCGAATGCCCAACCCTTCTTCCGGAATGTAAATGCCTGGCTCAACCGTTACCACATTGTTGATGTCAAGGTTTTCCCAACGATGCATCACGTCATGTACGTCCAATCCCAAGTGGTGGCTGGTGCCGTGCATGTAATACTTCATATGGGCTTTGGGATTGGCCTTTACTTCCTCGCTGGTGAGCAAACCCAATTTGATCAGTTCTTCAGACATGATTCGGCAAACTTCTTCGTGGTAAACTGGCAAACTCACCCCTGGTTTTAGGAGTTTTTTGGCTTCCCGCTGAACATGAAGTACTGCGTTGTAAACTTGTTTTTGCCTGGCCGAAAATTTCCCATTCACCGGAATGCAGCGCGACAAATCGCCATTATAATTTCCATATTCTGCGCCAAAATCAAGCAACAATAAATCACCGTCTTTGCATTGTTTGTTGTTTTCAATGTAGTGCAACACGCAAGCGCTTTTACCACTGGCAATGATGGGGTCAAAGGCAAAACCGCGACTCCGGTTTCTAATGAATTCGTGAATCAATTCAGCTTCGATTTCGTATTCCCAAACACCCGGTTTTACAAAGCCCAAGAGACGCTCGAATCCCTTTTTGGTGATGGCGATGGCTTCTTTGAGTTGGTCGATTTCTTCCGATTCTTTGCGCATTCTCAAATTGGCCAAAATGGGTGCAGAGCGCTTGATCTGGTGAGCAGGGTACTTGGCTTTTACTTCTTGTGCAAATCGCAAGTTGGCGTAAGAAACCCGATCCGAAAAACGGTCATTTTCATTTAAATTTAAATAGATAATATCGGACAATAAAAATGCCGCATGAATGGTTTTCCAAAATTCATGGTACCAAAAAACTTTTGAAATTCCTGATACTTCATATACCTGGTTTGGATTCAAACGAGCTCCATCCCAAACGGCAATCTGTTCACTGGTTTCTTTCACAAAAACCATTTCGCGGTAGAGCGGGTTGGGGCAGTCCGGAAATAACACAAGGATGGTATCTTCTTGGTCGATACCTGTGAGATAATATATGTCTGACTGCTGCCTGAAACTGAAATACGCATCCCCGTTTCTGGGTACTTCGTCGTTGCTATGGAAAATAGCAATACCTCCCGGCGCCATGGATTTGGCGAACTTTTGGCGGTTTTTAACGAACAGTTGGGCGTTGGGGTTGCTGTACTTTGAATTCATGTTTGCAAACTTATCTCAAATTGACTGAAAACAAAACAACAGAGAAATGTCTGTTTTGCGGTATTTTTTTGGGCTTTTTATCCAAAAAACCTATTTTTGGGGCAACACAAATATTGAACATCTTGTCAATACCACACAAACCAAAGAAATTTTCATTATGAAAAGACTTATACCTTTTATTTTTACTCTTTTAACGTTCTCATTTTCAAGTAGTTTGAAGGCCTCTCACATGATGGGTGGAGACATGTCTTACAAATGCTTGGGCAAGGGGCAGTACAAAATCACCGCCAAAATTTACCGAGATTGTCGAGGTATCTCCTTCAGTGGTCCTTCTTTCGGAGTTTACGCCGGAACAAACGGAGGTAATGGTTGTGGAAGCTCTGGTCTGTCGATCACCAGAACAAGCATCAAAGACGTAACGCCTCGTTGTTCTACAGCGAGTTCTCCTTGTACTCCCCAAAACACAGGAGGAACAGGAGAAGGTATCGAGGAGCATACTTACGAGGTTACGGTTGATTTTACCAAGACCCCATTGAGCAATTTTGTGGGTAAAAGTACTTGCTGTGAAGTAACTTTCTACATCGGTCAATGCTGTAGAAACGGTGCGATCACCACAGGTCCTGCGGGTAACGACTTCTGGACAACCTGTATGATCAACATTTGTAACATCGCAAAAACCACAAACAAGTGTAACTCATCACCTCAGTTGAGTAACCCCCCCATCGGTTTCTTGTGCTGTAACCAAGCGTACTACTTCAACAACGGTGCGATTGATACCATTGATTATGATTCATTCTCTTACGGTTTAACCCACGGTATCAATTCATTGCCTAGTAACTCTGTTTCTTACGCGTCTCCTTTTACTTCTCGGTATTTCATGACGCCCTATTGCATTCCTCCAACCTCTATCAAATGTACGCCAAACCCCAAAACCAATCCGCCGAGGGGACTTCACTTTGATACATCAACCGGAGATATCATTTT
>JBJTNN010000308.1:0-6405 GCA_046074125.1 Bacteroidota bacterium | reverse complement strand
CTTCAAGAATTTGAGCGCCAAGCCAATCTGATTCTCCACCGTCTTGGGAGAAATATCCATCAATTCCGCAATTTCCTTGTAACTCAATTCGTGGACACGACTAAACAAAAATACCTGCTTGCACTTGGTGGGTAACTTATCAATCAAATCGTTAATTCTTGCACCCGATTCTTTGGCCAACATGTGATCTAACGCATTGTGGTCCTTGCTCGGTACCGGCATTTCCTCCCGCATATCATCAAAAGGCAACCGGTTGCGCTTGATCTGATTCAAACAACGATTCTTTACCGCACGAAACAAATAACTCTTCAACGATTCAATGCCCAACAAATCTTGATGACGCTCCCAAATGGCAATAAATACGTCGTTTACCACCTCTTCCGCATCATCTACATTCCGCGTGATGGAATACGCAAACTGCATCAAAGCCGGTCTGTACTTCTTATAAATCGCTTCGAAAGATGGCTGTGTGCTCAAGGATAATGAGTTGCGTTACAATGCAAAGTAACAACAGGCACCGCACATTTCACACACACCCGCATCAATTGCCGACATCACTCAGGAATTGGATGTGCATAAGTTCCAATTCTTCCTGATTGAAATCACCATCAAAATACGCCACCGCAGCATCGATATCCGCCTCATCCGTTGTTTTGAAATAAGCCAAAACCTCCGCCTGAAGTTCCTCTTCCAAAAATTGATCAAGGAAATAACGCAAATTCAATTTGGTTCCCGAATTCACAATCTGCTCCAATTCATGCAACAACTCATCAAACGAAATCCCCAACTGCTTCGCAATATCTGGTAAATCTACCTTCTTGTCGATGTTTAAAATGATGTTTACCCGCTTGGCCGAACGCTCAGAACTTCCCTTCAATACGATGTCTTGCGGACGTTCGATTTGATGCTCCCTAACAAACTCAGAGATATAAGCCACAAACGGCTCCCCAAACTTCTGGGCCTTGTTTTTTCCTACACCATTGATGTTTCCCAATTCCTCAATGTTCATGGGATACTTCGTGGCCATGTCCTCCAAACTCGGATCCTGAAAAATAACGTAGGGTGGGAGCGACATGTCCTTCGCCACTTTTCTGCGCAAATCCTTCAAATGATTGAACAACTCCTCGTCACAAACACTTTCCGCCTTGAAATTCTCAAAATCCTCATCGCTCACATTCTCGAATTCTACATCCACCGCCATCTCATGATAAATTGGCGATTGAATGTACGCCTCACCCTCCTCAGACAAACTCATCAACCCGTATTTCTCAATGTTCTTGTGGATGTACCCATGAACCAAAGCCAACCGCATCAACGATTTCCAATACAACTTGTCTCTGTCCTTGCCAAAACCAAACGTCGACAACAAATCATGGCCGTAGTCACGAATGCTATCGATTCGCTTGCCTACAAAATAATTGACCAAATGATTCATGCCCAACTCACTCTTTAAGCTGGCAATGGCCTTCAACATCGACACCAATTCTTGGGTAACCTCCTGCTTGGGTTTAGGATTGGCGCAGTTATCACACATTTTGTTGCAGTTCGATTCCTCAAAAGATTCCCCGAAATAATGCAACAACAACTTGCGTCGGCAATGACTGCTCTCTGCAAATGCCGCCGTTTCCGCTATCAGTAAACTCCCGATTTCCTGCTCGGCCACCGGTTTGTCCTTCATGAACTTCTCCAACTTCTCTATGTCAGACGGATTGTAAAACAACAAACAATCGCCCTGCAAACCATCTCTGCCCCCCCGGCCTGTTTCTTGGTAATATCCCTCCAAACTCTTGGGAACATCATAGTGGATCACAAACCGAACATCCGGTTTATCAATACCCATCCCAAACGCAATCGTCGCCACAATCACATTGCAATCTTCCATCAGAAACGCGTCCTGATGCTGCCCCCTCACCTTGGAGTCCAATCCCGCGTGATATGGCAATGCCTTGATCCCGTTCATGTTCAGCATCTCCGAAATCTCTTCCACCTTCTTGCGCGATAAACAATAAACGATGCCGCTCTTGTTCGGTCTGGCCTTGATGAACGATATGATTTCTTTATGTACGATGTCTTTCCGGCCTTTGGGACGAACCTGATAAAACAAATTGGCTCTGTTGAATGAGCTTTTGAACAGGTTGGACGACATCATTCCAAGGTTCTTCTGAACATCTTGCTGTACCTTGGGTGTTGCTGTGGCTGTTAACGCCATCACCGGGACATCATCAATGGACTTAACCATTTGCTTGATCCGACGATACTCCGGACGGAAATCATGCCCCCACTCCGATATACAATGCGCCTCATCAACCGCTACAAATGATATCTTTACTTGCTTCAATAGGTCGATGGTTTCATCTTTCTTCAAAGTCTCAGGCGCCACATACAACAACTTTGTCTCACCGCTGAGCATGTCCTCCACCACCTGATTCAATTCCGATTTGGTCAGTGAACTGTTTAGGAAGTGAGCCAATGAACTCTTTTGCGCGAAACCACGGATGTTGTCAACCTGGTTTTTCATGAGCGCAATCAACGGCGATATCACGATGGCCGTTCCCTCCATCATCACTGCAGGCAACTGATAACACATCGATTTACCTGCCCCGGTGGGCATGATGACAAAACAATCTTCGCCAGCCAATATGCTGTTAACAACGGCCTCCTGATTTCCTTTGAAACCATCAAAACCGAAGAACTCTTTCAACACCTTCTTTGGCTCCATTTTTGGAGCAACCGCCGCAGCTTGCATAAATTAATTTACCTTGGGAATAAATGATTGAGCGTTAAACTGAACCATTGTGTGAAGTTACAAAGAAAATCGCTACCACACACCCAGATTTGTGATTTTTATAACCGCACAGATAATTTTCGGTTAATTTGCAATAAAATCACATGTCTTCCTCCGAAAACACCGCAACATTGATCCAATCCTACGGTCAAGAAGCCATTCGTCGCGAACTTCAATCGCTGCAAAATCTGACCTCCTACATCAATGATCAGTTTGCCAGTGTGGTTGAACTGCTTCTGCAACAAAAAGGACGTGCCATTTTCACCGGCATCGGTAAAAGCGCCATCATCGCCCAGAAAATTGTCGCCACCCTCAACAGCACCGGCCAGCCCGCCCTATTCATGCATGCCGCCGATGCCATCCACGGTGATTTGGGCATGATTCAACCCCACGACGTCATTTTCGCCATTTCCAAAAGCGGCAATACGCCCGAAATTCAATCACTCGCACCCTTACTCAAACGAAATAACAATCCCTTGGTGGCCATCGTTGGCAACTTACAAAGTCAACTCGCACAGCACGCGGATTTTGTACTCAATACCACCATCGACCAAGAAGCTTGTCCCAACAACCTCGCACCCACAACCAGTACCACTGCTCAATTGCTCATGGGCGATGCCCTAGCCATCGCGCTGATACAAATGCGGGGATTCAACAGTTTGGATTTCTCCAAATACCACCCCGGTGGCGCCTTGGGTAAAAAATTGTATCTCCAATGCGGAAGCATCGCACAGCAAAATGCCAAGCCCGCCGTCGCCCCCAATACGCCATGGAAAGAAGTGATACTCACCATTTCTCAAAATCGTTTGGGAGCCACCGCCGTCATCAATGAAAACAACCAAATCTTGGGCATTGTAACCGATGGCGACGTGAGAAGAATGCTAGAAAACAACGATTCCTTCCAAAATCTTACCGCAGCGCAGATCATGGGCAAATCACCCATCACTGTGGATGCCAATACCATGGCCACCGAAGTAGCTGCCCTAATGCAAGAGAAGAAAATTACCCAAATCCTTGTAACGCAACAGAGTATTTACTTTGGCGTTGTACATTTGCACGACCTTTACAGAGAAGGTATTTTATGAGCCTAAACAAGAACCATTACGTGTTGATTATGGCAGGCGGAATCGGCAGTCGATTCTGGCCCGTAAGCAAAAAAAGTTTCCCGAAGCAATTCATCGATATCATGGGAACCGGTGAATCGTTAATAAAACAAACCTACAACCGCTTTTGCCACATGGTTCCCCAGGAAAATATCTATGTTGTAACCAACACAGATTATGTCCCCTTGGTACAATCACACATCCCTGAAATGCAAATCTCCCAGATTTTGCATGAACCCTTGGCGAAAAATACAGCGCCTTGTATTGCCTTGGCGAACCGACATATAACCCAGAAAAATCCAGACGCCGTTTGCTTGGTAGCCCCCAGTGACCACCTCATCAGCAACGAAATGGCCTTCATTGAAACCGCGCAACACGCCATGAACTTTGCAGCGCAGCATGAAGCCCTGGTAACCCTCGGCATTAAACCCACCCGCCCCGATACCGGCTACGGTTACATTCAATTTAATCCAGAATTGGATGGTAGCGGTCTGCATCGCGTGAAAACCTTTACCGAGAAACCCAACGAAGACATCGCCAAAAGTTTCCTCGAAAGCGGCGAATTCCTGTGGAACGCAGGGATCTTCGTTTGGAGCATGAAAGCCATCAACAAAAGCATCGAAAAGCATATTCCCGAAATCCACCAAATTTTTGCCGATGTAGATACCCTCGGTAACCGATACGAGGAACAGCTAGAGCAAGCCTATTCACTTACCCCCAGCATCAGCATCGATTATGGCGTGTTGGAAAAAGAAAGTGACGTCTATGTGATGCCTGCGAACTTTGGCTGGAACGACCTAGGTACTTGGAAAAGTCTGTGGGATGTTTCAGAACGCAACGACAAAAACAACGCCATCGTTGGAAAAAATGTGCACGTCTACAATACCACAGAGAGCCTGGTATTCAACAATACCAACAAGCTGATTGTGGTCAACGGAATCGACAACATCGTCATCGTTGAATCGGATGAAGTACTCCTTGTCATGAACAAAGACAAAGAACAAGAATTGAAAACCATCGTGAACGAAATCAAAGATCGTTACAAAGGAAAATTCAACTAGATTTTTTTGCAAAATCCAGCCGATTTGATATATTTGTAGTGTTATCGGTTATTTCGATAACGCCAACTGTTACGCGCTTTTATATACCAACATCCTGGCCGCTCTAATCAGCGGCCTTGATTTTTTAAATGGGTATGCAAAATTCCACCACGCCCCGCACCAAAGCCTTCATCGCACTGCATAGTGCCGTGTTCCTGTGGGGGTTTACCGCCATCCTCGGCAAACTCATTTCCTACGGATCACTGTCGCTCGTTTGGCATCGTATGTCGATCACGGCAGCCATATACCTGCTCATTCCCAGCGTTTGGAAACAACTCAAATCTCTGCCCCCTAAAACCTTCGCCACCTTTGGCGCCATCGGATTGATTGTCTGTGCCCATTGGATTACCTTTTACGGCTCCATCAAACTGGGAAACTCCGTATCCATCACCCTGGCCTGCTTGGGGTCCGCCTCCTTCTTCGCCGCCATCATAGAGCCCCTGGTGCTGCGAAAGCCCTTTTCCTACCGCGATATTCTCATGGGACTCATCGTCATGCTTGGAATCGGCTTTATCTACTTTTCCTTGCCCCCACAGCCCACCACCAACAACCAAATCTCCTATGGCTGGGCCATCATTACAGGCATATTGAGCGCCGCCCTGGCAGCCACCTTTACCACATTCAATAAAAAGTACATTCACACAGCCCCTACATTGGCCATTTCAACCATTGAAATGATCGCCGGGGCGTTGGTACTGAGCCTCATCATTCTCCTTTTCCCAACGGGAGAATACCAACCCTTGCCTACAGTGAATTTCGCTGAATTGAGGTTGGATACCCTGCAGAGTGGTCCCTGGGATTTCCTATGGATCGGTTTATTGGCCGTATTGTGCACCAATTTGACATTTTACCTGGGTACCTACGCGCTGAAACAACTATCGGCATTCACCGCCAATCTTACTGTGAACCTAGAACCCATCTACGGCATTGTTTTGGGCGCCCTCATTTTCAATGAGAACAAAGACCTAAACCTTTGGTTCTACCTTGGGGCAAGTATCATCTTGGGTGCGATTTTCACCCAAGCCATACTCTCATCCCGAGAAAAACATTAATACGCTTTCGCAAAAACAACGCGTCCCTGACTGGGTTTGCCCGTGAGGATACAAACGCCCGTCTCCGGATTTTGATCCATTGGGATGCAACGAATGGTGGCTTTGGTCAATTCTTTGATCTTCTCCTCTGTTTCTCCGCTACCGTCCCAATGCGCCAAAGCAAATCCTTCTTTCTCATTGATGGCCGATAAAAATTCATCCCAAGTATTCACCACGTGTGTCTTTTCTGCGCGATACTGGGCAGCCCTGTTGAACAGATTGGCTTGAATCTCATCCATCAAGGTGAGAATGCGCGCCTGCAAATCGTCCATGGAAACCACAAATTTCTCCTTTGTATCGCGGCGTGCCACTTCCACACTTTGTGA
>JBJTNN010000307.1:0-3899 GCA_046074125.1 Bacteroidota bacterium | reverse complement strand
CTGTCCGGCAAATTAATGAAAGGAAAATACACTGCAGAGTTGTGGACACGTGGATTGATGCGTCAGAAAAACAACTTCACTTTGGAATAAGGAATTGAAATAGATCGATAAAAAAGGCGCCCTCCGGGCGTCTTTTTTTTTGCTCCACACGCCTCCCAAACAGCCAGCGCCTACAATCCCTCAATTGTAGGTAACCTTTCATTCAGGTCTATAAACAACAAAGGGACGGTCGCCCGTCCCCTTGTATTCAAATCAAAAATAATGGGTGTTACTTCTTGGCTTCCGGACGCATCATGGTGTCTGGATCGTAATGACGGCCCATCCATCCGTATACACGGGCTTTGAATTTTTCATTCAAATAGTACATACAAGGAACCAAAATCAAAGTCAAGAATGTCGCAAAGCCCAATCCATAAATCATCGTCCAGCTCAAAGGACCCCAGAAAGCCACGTTGTCGCCCCCGAAGTAAATGTGTGGGTTTAACTCAGAGAATAGGGTAGCGAAGTCCATGTTCAAACCTACCGCCAATGGCACAAGTCCCAAAATGGTGGCCGATGCAGTCAGCAACACAGGCGTCATACGGGTTCTGCCCGCTTCAATGATTGCCGATTTTAACGTTGCCCCTTGTTCGCGCAACAAATCAGTGAATTCCACCAACAATATACCGTTTCGAACCACGATACCCACCAATGCTACAATCCCGATACCGGTCATTACCACCGAGAAATCTTTGTTGAAAATGGCGAAACCGAGGAGTACGCCGATGAGCGACAAGAAAATCTCACTCAAAATCAACAAGGGTTTACTGATTGAGTTGAACTGCGTTACCAAAATAATCAGAATCAAGGCCAAGGAAGCCAACATCGCGTTACCCAAGAAGGCGCCTGTTTCAGCTTGCTGCTCTTGCTCCCCAGTCATGATTACCTGAATGTCTGAAGGTTTATCGAACGATTCAATGGCTGCATTTACCTGCGACACCACCTCGTTGGGTTGATATCCGGCCAATACGTTACTTGCCAAAGTAATCACCCGCTTTTGGTTCATTCGATTGATACCGCCATAAGTGTTCGAGTATTCAGCCGATGCCACAGAACTCAACGGTACCTGACGGATCATGCCACCCGCAACCATATCACGGTAGGTGATTCTCATGTTTAACAAAGCATCCAAATTGTTGGCGTCTACTTTCTTCACACGAACCATGATGGGGTAGTCGTCGTTGTCATCCTTGAATTTGCTGGCCTCTGTACCATAAATACTGCCGCGCAATGCCATTCCAATCTGTGCCGTGCTGATACCAAAACGGTTGGCGCGTTCACGGTCGATTTTGATGATGATCTCGGGTTTGGAACTGATGAAATCTGTTTTTAACTCCTCAACCCCGGCAATTTTCTTGTTGTCCAAAAAGGTTTTCAACTTGGTCGCTGTGCTCACTAGCGATTCAAATTCATCGCCACGGATTTCAATGTTCACGGCTTTACCTACTGGCGGACCGTTTCTTTCCTGTTCCACCACGATTTCCGCACCGGCAATGGTGCCGATACTCTCGCGGATTTTAGTCAACAAGGCCATCGTGCTGCCGCCTTCGCGTTTTTCAAAGTCTACATAAGCCACGGTGATTTTACCTTTGTTGCTCGCGGTAGTTCTGTCGCCACTGTTGGGATCTGTAGCCCCCACAGCCACGTTTGAAATCACACTTTCTACCAATGGATTGTTCTGTCCGATGGCCTTAAACACCCGCTTTTCCGCAATTTTGAGGATACTGTCGGTATGTTTCGCATTGGTTCCAGTTGGCAGGGTCAAATACACATAGGTGAAGTTTGGATCGGCCTGAGGGAAGAATACCACACCGGGTTTGCGAATGGCTGTAACCACAAACGAGAGGATCAACAATGCAATGGTGGCAAAAATGGTTTTGCGAGGTCGGCTGCCTTCCAACAAATATCGCACAACCCGCTCGTAGGCATTTTGCACTCCGGGCCAAGTTTTGGTTTGGAAAACCACAATCACATGACGCAACCAATAGTGGTGTAACAAGTAAACACCCAACAAGGTTAACACAAAGTTTCCGGTTCCAAACCCACCCAACAAGTATCCCAAGATGGCAACGATGCCCAATACAAGGGTGGTGCGCTTTACCGAACGAGCGGTTTTTGCATGGTCTTCCTCGGCATGCTCATCCTCCATAAAGTCTACCGCAAAAACGGGGTTGATGATGTAGGCAACCAACAAAGAAGCCAACAAAGTGATGATCAAAGTTACGGGCAAGAAGAACATGAATTTACCCACGATGCCTTTCCAGAAGGCCAAAGGAATGAATGGCGCCAGGGTAGTCATGGTACCCGACAATACGGGCATAAATACCTCACCAGCGGCCTTTTTAGCAGCCTCTTTGATGGGTAAACGCTCCTTGTGGAAAATGCGGTGTGTGTTTTCAATAACCACAATCGCGTCGTCTACCACAATACCCAATGCCAACAAGAATGCGAACAACACAATCATGTTCAAACTGAATCCAATGGTGGGCATCACCAAGAAGGCGATAAAGCAACTCAGGGGAACCGACAATCCCACGAAAATGGCATTCGTGGCGCCCATGAAGAACATCAAAATCACGGTAACCAAAATGAATCCAATGATGATGGTATTGATCAAATCATGCACCGTGGTGCGCGTTTTTACTGATTGGTCGCCTGTGAAAACAACCTCCATCTCTTTGGGGTAGCTGCCATTGTCTTGCAATTCCTTCACAATTTCATGGCATTTATCGCTGGCTTCAATCAAGTTTTCACCGGCGCGTTTCACCACGTTCAAAGTGATTACGTTTTTGCCTTCCAATCGGGCATAGCTCTCTTTTTCTTTGTAGCCATCTACCACCTCAGCCACATCACGCAGATACAACGTAGCACCCGTTCCTGAACGAATCACTACGTTTTCAATTTCTTCTTTGCTGCGGAATTCACCACTCACACTCAACGAGCGCTGCATTTTGTCTACGTCAATGTTGCCACCCGAAATACGCATGTTCTCGTACTGAATGGCACGGGTAACATCGTCCATGGTGAGGCCAGATGTAGCCATGGCGGTCAAATCCAAGTTTACTTGCAACTCGCGATCCAACGCACCCACAATGTCTACACGGGTAATGCTGGGCAAACTCTCAATCTTATCCTTGGCCATCTCCGCATATCGCTTCAATGATGGCAAATCGATGTCGCCACTGATGTTGATGTACAAAACCGGCATGTCGGAGAAATTGATCTCCTGAACAATGGGGTCGGTTTTCAAATCGCTGGGAAGATCACTCTTCGCCTTGTCAACCTGATCCTTCACCTTCTGCTTGGCTTGGTCCACCTTTACATCCGTGTCGAATTCCACCGTGATGATGCTGAAATCCTGGATAGAATTACTTTTGAGTTTTTTTACGCCACTCACCGACTTGATCTTCTTCTCCAAGGGCTTGGTGATCAAGTTTTCAATGTCTTTTGGCGATGAACCCGGATACACCGTTTGTACGATGATCGTAGGGATTACGATGTCGGGGAATTGCTCCTTCGGCAACGCATTGTAAGAGAATATACCGGCGATACTGATGAAGATCGACAGGATATATATGCTTGTTTTGTTGTCGATGCTCCAACTGGTGGGACCGAATTCTTTAAAATTGAATTTGCTCATGGTTGAGAATTAATTGCCTTTCATCCATTCGCCAGAAATGGCTTGACCGTCGTTCAATTCTTGGTAACCCGCAGTGATTACAAGGTCGCCTTCATTCAAACCGGTCAAAATTTCTGTCAAACCTTCGCTTGATTTTCCCACGGTTACTTTTCTGCGCTCAGCCACAAAGTTGTTGCTGCCGTTTTTGCCAGCGACGGTTTTTGCTACAATGACGTAACTG
>JBJTNN010000306.1:0-3704 GCA_046074125.1 Bacteroidota bacterium | reverse complement strand
CGCGCCAGTTACCGATACCATCACCATCAGAATCTACAGTGCATTAGGTTTGGTCATTGATACCATCGTTGTCTGAGTCGAGGTCACGCCAGTCGCCTACACCATCACCATCCGTATCCGTGGTTCCTTCGATACTATCCGAAATGCCATCGTTGTCTGAATCTGTGTCAAGGTAATCTGCAACACCGTCACCATCGGTATCGGTAGTTCCTTCAATTTTATCAGAAATACCATCACCATCAGAATCCAAATCCAACCAGTTACCTGCCAAATCACCATCTTTATCTCCTGTACCTTCGGTTTTGTCAACAATTCCATCGCCGTCAGAATCCAAATCGCGCCAGTTGCCAATACCATCACCATCGAAGTCGTTGGTGCCTTCGGTGCTATCCAAAATTCCGTCATTATCAGAATCGGTATCGCGCCAATCGCCAGTGCCATCACCATCCGTATCAACGGTTCCTTCGGTACTGTCTAAGATATTATCGCCGTCTGAGTCGATATCGCGCCAATCGCCGGTGCCATCGCCATCTGTATCAACAGTACCTTCAGTATTATCAGAAATACCATCGTTGTCAGAATCGAGGTCGCGCCAATCGCCGATACCATCCATGTCAGTATCCACTGTACCTTCAATGTTGTCGGAGATTCCGTCATTGTCAGAGTCTAGGTCGCGCCAATCGCCAGTTCCATCTCCATCGGTATCTACCGTTCCTTCAATATTATCGGAAATGCCATCGCCATCAGAGTCCAAATCGAGATAATCGGGTTTACCATCTCCATCGGTATCTACCGTTCCTTCAATTTTATCGGAGATACCGTCGTTATCAGAGTCCAGATCGCGCCAATCGCCGGTTCCATCTCCGTCAGAATCGATGGATCCTTCTATTTTGTCGCTGATACCGTCGTTATCAGAATCCAGATCACGCCAATCGCCCGTGCCGTCGCCATCTGTGTCTACAGTTCCTTCGATCAAATCCGAAATACCATCAGCATCTGAATCTCCATCACGGAAATCTGAAATGCCATCGCCATCTGTATCAACTACATCTTCTATACTGTCAAGAATTCCATCGGCGTCAGAATCCAAATCCAAGTAATCGGGTTTACCATCACCGTCGGTATCCACTGGGGTTGCGGGGTTGCTACCAGCTTCAAAGCTATCTTGAATACCATCGTCATCAGAATCAAGGTCACGCCAGTTTCCACGACCATCACCGTCGGTATCAATACTGCCTTCTACACTATCCGGAATGCCATCATTGTCTGAGTCAAGATCCAATCGATCTACTGTACCATCAGAATCTGTATCGATGTTGCCTTCTGTTTGATCGTTGATACCATCGTTATCAGAATCCAGATCACGCCAGTCGGCAGTTCCATCGCCGTCTGTGTCTACTGTTCCTTCAATTTTATCACTGATTCCATCATTGTCTGCGTCTGTATCAAGGAAATCTGCAATTCCGTCACCGTCTGTATCAACGGTTCCTTCGATATTGTCATCGATACCATCGCCATCAGAATCTGTATCTCTCCAATTGCCAATGCCATCGCCATCTGGGTCAGCAACACCTTCGGTTTTGTCGGCAATGCCGTCACTATCTGTGTCTAAGTCTTTGTAATCAGGTTGACCATCGCCATCGGTATCAATTTCATTATAGCCTGTACCGCCGTTGGCAATGATGGGAACACCCACCGAATTTACAGCTACAGGACTGGTTCCCGCGATTCCATCGTTATCGGAATCAGAACCGTCTACTTCATAGATATCAAAAATACCGTCATTATCACTGTCTAAGTCTTTGAAGTTGGGTATACCATCGCCATCAAAGTCCATGGCCGTATCGCGATTTTCATTTTCGATAAAATCTAGCAAACCGTCATTGTCTGAATCCATGTCGGCGTAGTCAAATACACCATCACCATCGGTGTCTTTAGACCCTTCCACAAAATCTGGGATACCGTCGCCATCGGTGTCTTTGGCAATAACGGTTACTGTTGCTGTATATGGACCGGTTTTATTCCCGGAAGCATCTTGGGTCCATACCAACACATTGTTCACGCCGGTGTCTGATACTGTCCAATTCAACTTGCTTACATCCAGCGTATCAATGCCACAATTATCGTAAAGCAAGGCAACCACATTCATTTTTGTCATCGAACCATTACCGGTAGTGTCAAGATAAACTGTGTGGTTTTTCACTTGGAGCGTTGGTTTGATGGTGTCATAAACGGTAACGTTGATGGTAGAACTGCTGCGATTTCTGCTGGGGTCTACTGCGGTAATTGTAATCACATTTACGCCCGTTTGAGAGCAGTCGAATGTACTGTCGCTCATGATGAGACTGTCAATGTTGCAGTTATCATAGCTACCATTATCGAAATCAGCGGTTGTTAAATTGGCTTTGCCGTTTGCATCAAGGTATAGGGATACGTTCTTCAACACCAAGGTTGGTTTAATAGTATCAAGCACAGTGATGATCAATGTATCCGTGGCCGTGTTGCCATTGGCGTCCGTTGCGGTAAATACTACTTTATTTTGGGTGTTGTTATACCCAGAATTCAAACAATCGAATAGGGTTTGAGAGAGCGACGTGGATACAGTATTACACTGGTCTGTTGTGCCGAGGTCCACGCTGTCTTTTGCCAACGTTGCCAAACCACTGTTGTCGAGGTATAAAGTAAAATCTCTGGTATTTAAGTTGGGTTTGGTGGTGTCAAGGACGTTGACGATGTAATTGATACTATCTCTATTGCCATTAATATCAACTACTTTGAAATTCACTGTATTGTATCCAACATTGGTACAATCAAAACTTGTCTTGCTAATTGATCGCGAAGCAATTGCACAGTTGTCGGAGGAGGCACTGTCCGACATATTCGCTGATACAAACACGGTGCCCAGCGCGCCCAAATAAACGGTTAGAATTTTGTGCGGTACGGGTACTGGTTTAACCAAGTCCACGTGCTTGATGGTAACTTGAACCGTGTCTAAACAACCATTGGCGTCTTTTACTTGTGCAGCAAATTTTCCCTCGTACTTGTTGTTGTAGGTAGTAGTACTTGTATAGGTCGAGGTTGGGGTTAACCAAGTTGTATCCACGCGATATGTGTAGGCCGATGTTCCACCGGTTGCAGTTAAAGCAATCACCCCTGTTTTGTCATTGTAACAAACTGGGCTTGTGATGGTAGCGGTAAGGTTAAGCACTGAAGGTTGTGTGATGACTACACTTTTGCTGGTTGCACAACCATTAGCATCCTGGATGTATAGCGTATATACACCAACGCTCAATGATGAAAATGTAGAATCACTTACAAAAGAACTTGTACCAATTTTATATTGATAATTCTTAGTACCACCAGATACATGAGCTATGATTTTTCCATCATTCGAATTGAAACAACTATTATTCGTAGATTCTAAAACCACAGACAATACCGATGGTTCAGTTATTGAAACATGAATAGTATCTATACAAAAGTTATTATCTATCACACTAAACACCGTCGTACCGGGGTTTACGTTGTTAAATGTGGTCGAAGATTGATAAGTTCCTGTGCCCGCTTTGTAACTATAAGTGGGTGTTCCGCCGGAGCATGTTAAAACTACGGTTCCGTCATTCAAACCATTACATGAAACGTTCGTTTTTGATGAAACAGCCAAATTTAGAACTGCAGGCTCCGAAATTGTAATTTGAACAGTA
>JBJTNN010000305.1:0-3099 GCA_046074125.1 Bacteroidota bacterium | reverse complement strand
GAATTGTTGGTCCAAATCGATACGGCAACGGGCGCAACCACACAAACGCAGAAGATTTTATCGAACGGAAACACAAACTTCGCATTGGCGGGTTTCATGCGATCCTTTGTGCCTATGCCCAAAGGAGGGATGGTGGCCATTGGCGTAGATAATTCAGCAGGTGTACACAACAATTTCATGATCAACAGTCCGTGTAACACCAACTGTGGAACGTCTACATCTACGGTAAACAATACGGCATTAACTTGGACATGGGCTACATCCACAGGATACACAGCGAGTAGTTTCGGTGATCTTGCAACTGTGAATTTTGATACGACTTCATTGTATATCAACCAAGCGGTGAACTGCACGCAGGCCTGTCCGATGCCCATCAAGGTGGTGACCTCGCCATTGGTTATGTGTCCATCCACCACCAGTGTATCCACCGATGCAACGCAAGCATTGGCGGAGAGTTATTCTTGGTCGGATGGAAATACATCCCCTTCCAGAACATTCACGGTTGAGGGTACTTATATTGTGAACAGTACCAATGCCTGTGGAACGCGCAAAGACACGGTGATTGTGGGCAAGGCCTCGGCTCCGGTAAAGCCCAATTTGAAAGATACATTGTTTTGCAAGAGTCCGTTTAACTACACAATTGATGTGGCGCAGCCCTTTTGTAAATACGTTTGGGACAATGGAAGTACGCTATCGACGCGGACGTTTACCAAGCCGGGTGTTTTTTGGTTGGATACAAGAAATGCGTGTGGCAGTCGGGTAGACAGTGTGCGATTTAAATTGTTGCTGCCGCCGGTTGCCCCTAAAATTCAAGATACAGGGGTTTGTGTTGGCAAGAGCATCGTGGTGGATTTTCCCAAAGTGCCCGCCAGTTTGTATACCTGGTTGGATGGCGATACGATGGTGCCAAAAACATTCAAATCTTCCATGACGGCGACCCTGACGGTCACCAATTTGTGCGGGGTGGCGTATGATACTTTCGACATTAAGATCAAATTGCCTCCCACCAAAAGTCGGGTGAAGGATACCACATTTTGCAGTAGTTCATTTGCATGGAATTTGGATATGACGCATCCGGATGTGAAGGGTTATCAATGGGATGATTTGACGGGTTCTCCACAGCGGGTGATCATGGGTACGGGTAAATTTTGGTTGACGATGACCAACGATTGTGGGGTTAGAACCGATACCTTTTACATTTACAAGGATACGATTCCCGAAAAGCGTTTGGTTGCAGAGGAATGGTTCTGTGGCGGTGTGAGTTATACATTGAAAGGGGCGCAATTTTCGGGATACAGCAAATATTTGTGGAATACAGGCGCCAAAACAGGCAATTTGAATGTGTCGCAATCGGGATATTACAGTTTGCACACCTACAATGCTTGCGGAGAGCGCCGAGATACTGTAAAAGTCAATGCCATTCGCTGCGATTGCAAAATGTGGATGCCTACCGCGTTTAGTCCCTTCTCATCCCAAGGCATAAATGATGAGGTAAAACCGATGTTTGTGGACGATTGGGGCAAGCCCTGCGCGGTTAAAACGGGTACTTGGAGTGTTTACAACCGTTGGGGTGAGTGTGTATTTGATAAACGACCTATCACCGAACCCTGGAATGGATTGTACATGGATGAACCGGTGATGACGGGTATGTATGTATACATTGTGAACGTGACTTTCGATGAAACGGTTTCAGGATTTAGAAATATGATACGCCAAGGAACTTTCTTGGTGGTAGATTCAAAACGATAAACAGACAAACAATTAACCATGAAAAAAATAATTACTTATGCAATGTCGTTGGGTCTGGCCTTTTTAGGTTCAGATTTGATGGCGCAAACAACGACCGGACAGGGTTTTGAGGGCACGGCCTTTCCACCTGCTGGTTGGCAAGCGGTTGGATTCGGTGGTGGACCTGGTGCCCCTACTTGGTCGCGCCGTACCACGGCCACTGCAGGTACTACGCCTGCTTGTACTCCTTTTGGTGGAGCCGGAATGGCTCGTTTTTCTTCACGCGGCGCTACCGCCGGTGGAACCCAGTCTTTGGGATCTCCGGTGATTGATTTGAGCAAGCGTGGCAGCGCCAACTCGTACATCTCTTTGTACATGTTCCGCGACACGGTTTACAATACCGATGATTCTGTTACTGTTTGGTTCAACACCACGCGCAGTTTAACAGGTGCCAAGCGTTTGGGTGGTATTACGCGTTACGCGAAGAAGACTTACCCAGATTCTGTGGCTCATGGCTGGTACAAATATTCATTTGCTATCCCTTCATCGTTCACCGGAACCACCAACTATTTCTTGATTCAGGCCACTGCACGCGGTGGTGCGAATGGCGGTAACATTTTCATCGACAGTGTTACTTGGGATGCTTATCCTACCTTTTGTGAGGGCAAACCCGATGCAGGTACTTTGAGTGCTTCCACCTATTATGTTTGTGGTGCAGTAGGTCCATCAACCATTACCTTGGCAGGAAATACGGCGTCTACAGGCATTTCGTTGAAGTATGAAACTTCTACGGACTCAACGACCTTCACAGCCAATGCATGGACGGCCAACGTGAATACGGGTAACTTCAGTGCGGCCATTGGTAAATACCGTTATATCCGCGCAATTGTATCTTGTGCAAGCAGTGGACAATCGGATACTTCGAATTGTATTCGTATTTGGATCGACAATACAGCAACACCACCAACCATTACGGTTACGCCTGCCAATGCCACGATTTGTGCGGGTGCAACTACTGGGGTGAAATTGGTAGCGAGTGGCGCGTTGACCTACAGTTGGACGCCAACCACCGGATTGAGTTCCAATACAGGTGATACCATTTATGCTTTGCCTACTACTTCTACATTTTACACAGTAGCCGGTATTGATGACAAGGGTTGCACAGGTCAGCGTAACGTAGCGGTGCAGGTACAGAACGGTCCGAACGTAACATTGACTGCCAGCGACACGATGGTGTGCGAGGGTGATTCTGTTCAATTGACAGCTACTGTAGCGCCAGTAGGGGGTCCTCCACAGACCTATACCTATGCATGGAGTACGGGTTCAACCACAAGTACCACTTTTGCAAAGGCGAATGGAGCTAGTTCTAGT
>JBJTNN010000304.1:0-4550 GCA_046074125.1 Bacteroidota bacterium | reverse complement strand
CAGGAATTCTGGAATTTTCATGAAGGGATTTTTTTCGCTCATGCGAATGGCGAATTGCATAAACGTTTGCAAAACCTCCAAGGCCCATTCTTGGTCTTGCGATTTCAACGCATAGGCCAAATAACCGCCCTCGCTGTACATCCGTTGTATCAATTCGGGCACGGTAATCCAGCTGGCCTCTTTTAGCCAATTTTCAATGTTATTCCAAAGTTCTCTCAAGGCAACAGTGGGCGGCGTGGAAAACATATCCGTCTGCTCCGGTGCTTGTAATTTTTCTCCGATGTGTTCTCTCCAAGAATAGGTCTCTCCCTGTCGGTTTGCGGTGCTGCGCTGATGATAAATGTCTACCGAAAGTTGATTCACCTCGAAACTGCTTAGGTCGTACAGCGGACTCATCAGCAACTTGTAAACGAGGTGCTCGCCGCTGTTGGCCAACTCCAATTCCAGCGACAAATATTCCAGCCATGTGAGCAAGTGAAGAATGATATTTTCGTTGAGGATATCCGCCGAGCGATGAATCACAAACGGAATGTTCAACATCTCAAAGGCATCTGCCAGCGTAACCGCATGCTTGTTCAAGGGGTATAGAACCGCGATTTCATGGGGTTTCTCTCCTGCGGCAATCAATCGCTGAATTTCCTGACCAACACCAACCGCTTCGTGAAACTCATTCACAAACAGGCGAACTGTGGGTTCGATGGCGGGGTAGGATTGATTCTCGCCGCTGGCCAAAAGCGTTTTGCTCAATCCCGGAATTTGGGCAATCAAACGCAGTTGATTGTTGTCCACCAAACTCTTTGCCGCATCCAATATTTGCTGGGTACTTCGATAGTTTTGTGTGAGTACAATGGTTTTTAATCCCTCATCGTATCGCTTGGCGAAATCGAGCATGTTGCTCACTTTGGCTCCCTGGAAGGCGTATACGCTTTGATCGTCGTCGCCCACAACAAAGCAATTGGGTTCGTTGCCCCAGTAAGAAATGAGCTGGTGTAAAATTCGGTTCTGTAAACCACTGGTGTCTTGATATTCATCCACCAAAACATAGTGATATTGCTCTTGTTGATCAAGCAACAATTCGTCGTCCGTGTCAAAAGCGTTGGCTACCCAATCCAACATGTCGGAGAATTCATATAGTCCCGCAGACGCTTTGGCCGATTTGTATTGTTCGAAAAGATCTGCCGCCTCTTTGGCACGAGACCAGTTTTTCTTGTATTTGTCGTACTCGCCAGGTTTGATGTCGCCCGCTTTGTTTTCTCCACGATTGACTTTATACACGGCGTTTGGGAACGCCAATTTAAAAGCCTCGGGCTCAAGCAATCCATCGGCCCATGTGTGGAATTCAAGGGCTGTGATGCCCTCAGATTGCATCAAATCCCAAACCTTAGACAGGTCTCTGCGGGTTGATTGGGCATCTTCTTGATAGGTTTTTAGCAGGGAATTTGCCGGGAGCGACACAATAATGCCCTGAATCAAGTCTATTTTGTCTAATTCATCCATCACGCGGAGTTCCTTTCGGGCGAATTTTTCGGGACGTTCCTGGATGATTTTATTGCACAATCCGTGAAAGGTGTGAATCGGAATTTTAAACGCATCGGCCCCCATGAACTGACTCAAGCGCTTTTGCATGGCCGTAGCACCGGCCTCGGTGTAGGTGAGACACAATATATTTTGAGGCTGCGAATCGGTTTTTGTGAGAATGTTGAGAATGCGCGTTGCCAAAATCTGTGTTTTTCCAGTGCCCGGACCGGCAATCACCATCACTGGACCTTCGATGGCATTGACCGCATCTTGTTGTTGTTGATTGAGTTTGACGTAGAGATCTTGGAACGACTGCATATTTGCAATATAGCCATTATCTTCGCATTTTTATGAGCCAAACGAAACAAGAATACAACGCCATTTTAAGTGCCTGTAGAGAGGTTTTTATCAAAAAAAACGATGATTACGGTACGTCTTGGCGATTGTTTCGCCCTTCAAGTCTCACCGATCAGATTTATATCAAAGCACAACGCATTCGCAACATCGAGGAGTCGGGAAAAAATGCGGTGGGCGATGACATTCGCGGCGAATTCATGGGCATCGTCAATTACAGCTTAATTGCGCTCATTCAATTGCATTACATTCAATTGCAAAAAGACCCATCGGATATCGGTGAAATTGCGGGGGTGTACGATATGTGGGCTGAAAAAACGCGCGATCTGATGTTGTTGAAGAATACCGATTACAGCGAAGTGTGGCGAGATATGCGAATCAGCAGTTTTACAGACATGATTTTGGTGAAAATTGCCCGCATCAAACAAATTGAAGACAACCAAGGCAAAACATCAGTAAGCGAAGGGGCCGATGCCAACTACCAAGACATCATCAACTACGCGATTTTTGCGTTGATTCGACTGTAAGGGTCCGTTTTTCGCATTTAATCAGACAAATTTTCGCCCCAACAGGGTACATTTTGCATTCGTAAAGCGGTTGATGTATCTTGCAAAGACGAAAATTGCCCATGAGAATTCCTTACTTGATTGCCAGATTTTTAACCGGTGCATTGTTCGTGTTTTCCGGTATTGTGAAGCTCAACGATCCCAGCGGTTTTGGGATCAAACTCAATGAGTATTTCGATGTGTTTGCCCAAGATTTGGCCACGCCCCAAGATTCTATGCGACTTGTGGTGTACAGTGGGGGTCAGAAGCTCATCGATCAAAAAACCGTATTGTACAGTTTTGATAAGGAGAAAGAGATGGTGTTGGAAGCCCGAGGAGTAGAAGAAGAGGGAGATTCAGGGTCAACGGTGAGAAAGATCAACTTGCGATGCTATTGGGGTGGATCATCCGTTGCGGAAACAACCATTGATGTAAAATTGCCGCAGTCGGAATCGTTGGGTTTTGAATTTATGGCGTTATCGCCGGGCTCTGAATTGCTGCCGCCATCGAACCTACCGAATGAACCCAAAATGGGTGGACATTTATCGTTCCCAGCCCCAATGCTCGGAATGTCAGACGGCGACTCTTCTACCGTTACTTGGTCCGATATCTCCGTTTCAGAGAGTTTTTCGTTGGATGTGTCGGCCTATGCCAAACCCAACGGCGTACTGTTCGATTTTTTCAAATGGTTTAAGAATTACAGTTTGTATTTGAGCGTGTTTTTCTGCGCGCTGGAGGTTTTGTTGGGCTTGGCGATGTTGATTGGCTGGAACATTCGTTTAACGATTGGTATCACCGCCGCTCTGATTGTTTTCTTCACCTTCCTTACCGGGTACAGCGCCTACTTCAACAAAGTCACCGATTGTGGTTGTTTTGGGGATTTTCTCAAATTGAAACCCTGGCATTCATTCTACAAAGATTTGATTTTGTTGGGTTTGGTATCAATAATGATGCTGGGGATGAAGCACAATGTGCCTTGGTTTTCGAAACCGTTTGGCGTGAAATTGATGGGCGTTTTTACGGTGCTAACGGTTTGGTTTGGGGTGTATTGTTACTTGTATTTGCCTGTATGGGATTTTCTGCCTTACAAAGTGGGGAATAATATTTTGAGCATCATGACAGAGGTGCCTAAAGGACAGCGGGCATCAGACAGCATAGAAATTACCTGGGTTTTGTACAAGCCCAAAGCCAACGGGGGCATTGATTCCATTACCTGTACTACGGCTGAATTCTCCAAGAAAATGGAGGAGGGGTATCAATACGATGATCAAAAATCTCAACGCAGAAAGTTGATCATTGAGGGTTACAAGTCGCCCATTCACGATTTTGCCATCAACGACGATGCCACTGGGGCCGATATGAAAGATTCTTTCCTGCAGACCTCTGCGTTTCAGTTGGCTTATGTAATACCGTATCTCGAAACTGCGAATTTGTCGGAATTGGTGCAGTTGCAAGCAATACTTGCATGGGCCAAAAAGGAGGGCGTTAGGGTATATGGATTGAGCGCCGTTTCTCAAGAGCCAGCGAAAGAATTTCTTAAGAAGCACAACTTGCCCATGAAAATGTACTCAGCGGATCAGAAAATGCTAATAACAATGGCGAGGTATAATCCCACCTTGTATTTGATGAAAGGGCCGGTGGTTTTGGGTAAATGGAGTGGGGTAGATTTGCCATCGCCGAATCGACTCGATAAACTCAGGAAAAAGGCGCTAGGTGAAAAAACTGGACTTGCCAAAGTGCTGTCGGGCCTCAAGAAATCATGAAGTCGTTGCTGAAAAAGTCCGGGTTTTTACTGTCGGTGTTGCTCGGGTTGGTTTTGTTTATTTTTATTCTATTCCAGGCCTTACCCAATGCCGAGGAGATGCTTACTTCCCAACGGGCTGATGCCAAAACCAAGCAGGCGATTGTTGCGGAGTTGGGGTTGGATCAGCCGGTTCACTTGCAGGCCTTGTATTATTTAAACGATTTGTCACCGATTGCTTGTTATGACACTGCCTCTGCAAAACGTCGCTACCTCACCGGATTGGCTGTTAGGTCGGGTTCTATAGAATGGTGGTTGAAATTGCCGTATTTGAGAACATCATTTCAAACCAAGCAACCGGTGGGAGGGATGCTGTTTCAGGCGTTTGTTGG
>JBJTNN010000303.1:0-4310 GCA_046074125.1 Bacteroidota bacterium | reverse complement strand
GTCATCATATAAGGACTCACCTCTTCGCCTACCCAGCCATCGCTGCCAGTTTGCGACAATGCCGTAAAATTATGTGTCAATAAAGACTGGAACGCAGCCAATCCCTTCGCCATGCCATCCTCTGCATACGCACGGGGCGATTCTGGCCACGCCGCATAATAAGTTCTGCTCTGTTGAGCCGCATACGCAGCCAAAAGTCTCTCTCTGATTGTATTATCCATACTATTCATTGTAATCTTATTTAAATCTGCACAACAATTATGCTTGCCCCGTAGGACCACCAAACCCAAAGGGAACCGTATGCGGCGGCAAACCATTGCCCTCCTCCAATGAAATTTCGCCAAAATGATCCTCGTATCGACCCAAATTATCGCTCAAAGCCATCACCAAACGCTTGGCGTGTTGCGGCGCTAAAATGATGCGACTTTTGACTTTACCCTTCGGAATCCCGGGCATCATGCGCACAAAATCCACAATAAACTCCGTTTGAGAATGGGTGATAATGGCAAAATTGCTATAAATACCTTCGGCGATTTCCTCGGTAAGTTCGATGTCCAATCCTGGACCCTGTTCTTGATTGTCTTCCATAATGGCTTTGCACAAAATTAAACCTTTTCGCCATTTTATCGTCAATCTTGCAAATTCAATCGTACCAAGGATGTTCAAAGCACAAAACCCCTTTCGTCGGCCCAATGTCCAGTTATTTTTCTTTGCGATAAGCTTCTGTTTCGGACATTCAAATTCATGCGCTCAAACCGTAACATGGTCGGAAAACATCGCCCCCATCCTCTACGAAAACTGCACCCAATGTCATATCGACGGTGGAATCGCGCCATTCTCCTTAGTAGGATATAACAAAGCAAAAAACTACGCCAGCAGCATTGCGGCATCCACCAAAAATCGCACCATGCCCCCTTGGCCGGCCGATCCCAAATACCGCAGATACGCCCATGAACGGATCCTAAGCACAGAAGAAATCGAACAAATCAACCAATGGGCAAGCAATGGAACGCCTGAAGGAGACGTGAGCAAAGCCCCTGCAGACCCCAAACCCAAAGTGGGCGCAACCCTCACCCAACCCACCGTAAACCTCAAAATGCCCAATTATTCCGTGAACACCACCAGCGACGAATACCGCTGCTTTGTGCTTCCGGCAGGACTCATCACCGACCAATATCTTACCGCCATCGAAGTGGTACCCGGCAATCGCAAAGTCGTGCACCACGTATTGGTATTTTACGACACCAGCAGCATACCGGCAAAATTGGACCAGGCCGATTCAAAACCCGGCTATCTCTCCTTCGGGGGAACAGGATCCCCTACCTCACAACTCATTGGCGTATACGTACCCGGTCAAGAGCCCTACCAATTTCCCGATGGCCTCGGTGCCAAATTGCTCAAAAATGGCAGCGTAATTCTTCAAATCCACTACCCTAGCTACGTTCAAAACGAAGTGGATAGCACACGCGTCCTGCTAAAAACCACCACTGAAACATTGCGAAACATGATCATTGCTCCGGCGGTCAACCATGCGCAATCCCTGCTAAATGGGCCCCTGTACATTCCGGCCGACCAGACAAAGACGTTCACCTCAAAATTCGGACTAAACAATACGATTTCTGTTTTTGCTGTTGCCCCACACATGCACTTGGTTGGCAAAAGCATCAAAGCATTCAATGTAAATGGTACCGATACCACGCCCATTGTGAACATACCCAACTGGGATTTTCACTGGCAACGGACCTACATCATGCGACAGCCCCTGATTTTTGCCAAAGGCAGCACAATTTGGGGCGAAGGCCTCTACGATAACACCGCCCAAAACCCCAACAACCCCAACAGTCCACCGGTAGCAGTCTCTGCGGGTGAGGGCACAAAAGACGAAATGATGTTGGTCTATTTCTGGGTGGCGGGATTCGTTCCCGGTGATGAATTTAAAATCGTGGATTTCACGCCCCTGAAAAACATTTCTGGTTCAAAATTGCTCAAAAAGACCTTGGTAAAGGTATACCCCAATCCCGGCACAGGGAATCAACTGTGGCTTGAATCGCAAAACCCCTGTGTGGCCTACGACCTCTTCGACGCATCGGGAAGAAAGGTAAAAAGTGGAACGCCACTATACGACCATCAACTTTCCGGAACGCTCATCCAAACGAACGATGTCCCCGCTGGATGTTATCAATTGAACCTACATTTCGCCGATGGCCAACGGCATGCCCAAACTTGGGTAAAAAACTAAACCGATGGCAATAGCAACACCAAATTATAGTTGGTTCAGCCCAATCATTTCACACAAATCACCGAAATCTCAACCAAGGCATCCTTGGGTAAGCGAGATACCTGAACCGTCTCCCGTGCTGGGTAATTCCCCTCAGTAAAAACACTACCATAAATGGCATTCACCTTCGGAAAATCATTCATGTCCTTCAAAAAGATCGACGATTTCACCACGTGATTCCAATCCAACCCCGCAGTGGCCAACAGCGCTCCAATGTTCGACATCACGCGTTTTGTTTGGGCTTCAACATCGGTTTCGCTATCAAAATTACCCGTTTTGGGATCTAAGCCAATTTGTCCTGAGAAGTAATAGGTATTGCCTGCCTGAACGGCTTGACTATAAGGCCCGATGGGTTTTGGAGCATTTTCAGAATAAATGATGTGTCGCATGTTGTTTGATGTAATTTTGTAATTGCATGAAAATAGGAATATTGGCAAGCCCAGCAAAGCAAAACGCTTGGATGCATAAGCAATCCCCATCAATGCCCGTTTCATGGGTGCAAGATAGCACAGCCCATGAAAATTTTGACGTATTCATTGATTTGGATTTCGACAACCACACAGAACGCATCACAACGTACCAGCAAAACATAAAAACCCTGTTCCTATTGGGCGCGGTAAAATGCAACCTTGAAGGGGCGTTTTACAAACACGGGCATCGCCTTGAATCGGCATTGAATAACGGCATGCAATGCATTGGGATCAACAATTTGCGTACGTTCATTGAACGCAATCTATTGGAATTCAGCAACCCGATGAACATCCCTTCGCAGACCGTCGCTACCGTCGCTACCCATTTGGGATACATAGAAACCGAATGCGTAAATAGTCGCGTTGGCATGATTACCCCACGGGTCGTATGCATGATCATTAACGAGGCATTTTACACAGTCCAAGAGGGTACGGCAACCGAGAGTGACATCGACCAAGCCATGAAATTGGGCACCAACTACCCCATGGGACCTTTTGAATGGTGCGAAAAAATTGGATTATCCGATGTTTACGAAACTTTGGAGGCGATGTATCAGGACACCCACGACGAGCGATACAAAATCTGCAGCTTGCTAAAACAGCGCTATTTGAAATAAATTTGACCTTTACCGTCATCGGAAAACTTCAAATCCCTGAGGTTCGTCTTTGCAGATTGAAATTGAACTGTACTAAACAATAAAAAGGCGCCTTTCGGCGCCTTTTTATTGTAACTAACTATAAAATTGAAGGGAAGATCCCCCACTTTTATTTCTGAACAGCAATCTTCTTGGTTACCTGTTTGTCGCCTGACATAACCTGTACCAAGTAAACTCCGTTGCTCAATCCGTCGGTGTTCAACACCATCACACCTTCGTTGGCTACAGTCTTGGTGCTCACCATCTTGCCCTCAATGCTCATCACGTTTACTGTGATGTTTGCGCCGAACGTTTCAGTGGTGGCCACTTTGATGTCGCCAGCCGTTGGGTTAGGATAAACCGCTACACCTACCGATTGCAAATCTTTCACCGCGGCACGGTTCATCACAACCTTTTTGGTTTTTGAGCATTCGCAGCCGGTCTGACGTACAACGGCCTTCATCGTAACGGTGTATTCACCGTCGCTCTGCAAGTCGTAGTTCACCGCGGCGTTTACATCCTTAGACTTCATGGTTCCACCACCGGCGAATACCCATGTGTAGTCTACGTTGTTCTGTCCACCCGCTGCACCTGAACCATTTACTGGCTCTACTCTTACACCATGGAACGCAAATCCGTAGTCGGGGGTTGCTTGGAAATCACAGGTACGAGGAGATTCGTTTACGGTCACACGCTGTGTGATTGAATCAGCACATCCACCGGCGATGTAAGCGTACAACGTTACGTTGTAGCTAGTAGTCTGAACGATGTTGTACAATTTTGATGGGTCACTGCTGGTTGAGTATGTATTATCTCCAAAATCCCAGTTGTAGGTGATGTCGCCTTGTGGCCAAGTGGTGTTATTGGCGAAGATCACTTGATCACCCGCACATACGTCTGAAGCCACGAAACTCGCTTTGGGCTGGG
>JBJTNN010000302.1:0-3998 GCA_046074125.1 Bacteroidota bacterium | reverse complement strand
AGCAGTTGGACCAAGCTCAACCTCAGCATTCGCGCGGGAATCAAGGCCATTGGTATCTCCAAGCAGGAAAATCCCGTGGTTTATTTTGGCGGCACAGGGGCTCAGTTATACAAAATCGAACAGGCGGCAACCACCGTTGCTGGAAAGGAAGTGAAATACAACAGCAGCGTGCCTTTGGCTGTGACCAATGACAACATCAAGGGGATGCATGTGCACCCACAAAACCCCTATGTTTTGTATGTGGCGATGTCGAACATCAGCAACCAGCCTCGGGCATGGAGAGTTACAGGTTTAGATAGTGTTAGCAACAAGCCCGTTTGGACAAATATTTCAGGCGATTTGCCTCCGGGATTACCCGTGAATATGTTGGCGGTGGACCCAGCGAATCCTGATGCCGTGTTCTTTGCGGGGACGGATTTTGGGTTGTACTACACGATTGACAGCGGGAAAACTTGGCAGAAGGACTATCGATTGCCAAACGTTGCCGTGCATGAGATCAAGATGCGTGAAGACAGAACGCTGTTTGCGTTTACCCACGGCAGGGGCATGTTTGCCATCAAATTAAAGGCCCCAAAAGTGGGGATCCATTCTATGCAAGGCCGCAGAACTTTGCAAGCCAAAATATATCCCAACCCCAGCAGCGATGGGTTGCAAGTAAACAGTGTGGTGGATTTAAACGGCGCCAACTATTCAGTGATGGATGTAGGCGGCAGAGTAGTTGCCTCTGGTGTGCTCAGCAGTTCGCGGGGCGATGTTTTGGGCGATGGAACCGGTGCATTTACGGTAGATAGCGGCTATCGCATCAACACACGCAATCTGAAAAACGGCAGTTATTTCTTGCGGATTTCATTGGGTAGGGCCGATGGAGTTTCCGGTCCTGTCGGTGAAAGCGGTCGTGTGTTTACCGAGAAATTCATCGTACAGCACTAATTGATTGAAACCAATTATTTGGTGTAAATTTGGGGTCGAATGTCCATGGATCCCATCGTTGAATCGCAGTTAAAGTCATTGGAAGCCCAGCTGGGCGAGTTGAATGATTTTTTGTTGGAGGTAAGTACCGACATGGTAGATGGTGGATTCACCGAGCATCCGATGTATGTGGCCCACCAGGAACAGGCGAAGATTGGCGAGATGATTGTGGACCGCGACGAGTTTGGTTTTCCTTTTTCGATCAATGCCACTACGTTGGAGCGATTTTTGGAATTGGGCATTTTGCAGAAGGAGCGGTTGGGGGCTTTTTTAAAAGCTTACGGGAACCCCAAATCTAAGTGTTGCGTATTTTTGATGGTGGCGCCAGAGCCGCAGTTTATTTTTCACAATTTCAAAAACGGCGGGGCGGCCGTCGGAACAAGTTCCGCCGCGGCCGCCCAATAACCCTCTTTCAAAAATCGATTCCTAAAAAATCCAATACCATTACCAAAATAATAATCCCCGCCTGAATCCAATAAATCTCCAAATCCAATCACCTGACCTAAATTAATCGCAACCCTGAATCCAATCACTCCCCAAATTCAACCACTCCAAAATCCCATCCCACCCAAATTGACCTCCCCCACCATCAATATCGTAATCCTGAATTTCAACACCCGCAACTTGTTGCAACAGTGTTTACCCACGGTGATTCGGAATAGTCAATATCCCGGGGCTAGAATCACGGTGGTGGACAACGCTTCTACCGATGGCAGTGCGGAATTCATGTCTGGGCATTACCCCGAAATCAGATTGATTCAATTGCACGAGAACTTGGGCTATGCTGGGGGTTATAATGAGGCATTAAAACTGTGTACCGAAGATTATTTTGTGTTGCTCAATTCCGATGCCGAGCCCGATGAGCAGTGGCTAGCGCCATTGCTGGAATTGGTTGCGCAAAACCCAGATTTGGGTGCGGCGCAGCCGCACCTCATCGACTATTACCAGCGCAACAAATTCGAATACGCCGGCGCAGCCGGCGGATTCATCGACAAATATGGCTACCCTTTTTGCAGGGGACGCATTTTTGGCAATGTTGAGTTCAACAATAACCAATACAACAACCCCATGCCCATCTTTTGGGCAACCGGTGCAGCCCTGTTCATCAAACGCGAAGCCTGGGAACGCGCCGCTGGACTCGACCATGCCTTCTTTGCCCACATGGAAGAAATAGATTTGTGCTGGCGACTGCAACTCATGGGTTACAGCATTTGGTCCTGCCCCGCTTCACGGGTATTTCATATCGGCGGCGCTACGCTATCCAACCAAAGTCCACGCAAAACCTTCCTCAATTTCCGCAACAACTTGCTGATGTTGCATAAAAACTTGCATCCGAGCGAAAAAACACAGCGTATTTTTATCCGCAAACTCCTCGATGGCCTCGCCGGGGTTTTCTTTCTGATTCAAGGAAAATGGTCGCACATTCCCCAAATCATCAAAGCCCACCAAGCATTTGACCACATCAAAAATCAGTTTGTAGAAACACCCCATTCCAAGCCCCTGAGCCAACTCACCGGCACGCTACAACATTCCATCGTTATGGGATATTTCCTGAAGCTTAAAAACACTTGGGCCAAATGGAATTAAATCCCAAAACCAGAATTTGTGTCGTAGGACTTGGCTATGTGGGACTGCCGCTGGCCGTGGCCTTCTCACGTCGGTTTCAAACGTTGGGATTCGATATCGATGCAGACAGAATCCAAGAATTATCTCAGCAGATCGATAAAACTGAATCTGTAAAACCTGAAGCGCTTTCCTCTGCACTGTCTTCCCAGCAACTACTACTTTGCAGCCAAATAAATCAAGTTGCGGATTGTGATTTTTATATCATCACTGTACCCACACCGGTAACAGCAGAAAAACAGCCCGACCTTGGTCCGCTCACCACCGCCTGTACCCTTGTCGGACAAATCCTCAAGCCCAAACAAGTGGTTGTGTTTGAATCTACCGTTTACCCTGGATGCACCGAAGAGGTTTGTGCACCCCTGCTCGCAAAAATCGCCAACCTTGAATACAACCGCGATTTTTTTTGTGGCTATTCGCCAGAAAGAATCAATCCCGGAGACACAACCCATACCGTTGAAACCATCGTGAAAGTAACCGCGGGTTCAACCCCAGAAATTGCCACACTGGTAGATCAATTGTATGCCACCATCGTCACCGCAGGTACACACAAAGCACCCAGCATCAAAGTGGCCGAAGCCAGCAAAGCCATCGAAAATGCCCAACGCGATGTCAATATCTCCTTTGTGAATGAGTTAGCCGTCATCTTCGACAAAATGGACATTGACACCTATGATGTGCTCGAAGCGGCCTCAACGAAATGGAATTTCTTGCCGTTCAAACCAGGCTTGGTGGGTGGTCATTGTATCGGTGTGGACCCCTATTATCTCGCATACCAGGCGAAAAAACTTGGACACGAACCCCAAGTCATACTCAGTGGCCGACATGTTAACGATAACATGGGACAATTTGTGGCATCAAAAATGGCCAAACTCCTCCATGCAGCAGACAAGCCCATTCAAGGTGCCCATTTGCTCTTGTTGGGAATCACCTTTAAAGAAAATTGCACCGATGTGCGAAACTCCAAAGTGGTCGATGTGTACCAAGAACTTTGTGCTTTGGGCATGATCGTTTCAGTATATGACCCCCATGCAAATTCGCAGTTGGTAGAAAATCTATACGGAATCAAGCTAACCACCAACCTCCAATCTTACGATGGCATCATTGTATCCGTGGGACATCATGAGTTCTTTCAGCTCGACTACACGGCCCTAAAAAAGGAAGACAACAGTATCATTTTTGATTTGAAAGGCATTTTGCCAAGGGAAAGCGTAAACGCAAGATTGTAACGCCCGTTATTGGCTGCGCGGATGAAACTTCAACAAAGTATCCGCCAAATAATTTCGATCCAAATGCGTATAAATCTCCGTGGTGGTGATGCTCTCATGGCCCAACATTTCCTGAACCGCCCGTAAATCTGCACCCGCTTCCACCAAATGCGTGGCAAAACTGTGTCGGAAAGTATG
>JBJTNN010000301.1:0-3207 GCA_046074125.1 Bacteroidota bacterium | reverse complement strand
CTCTCGTTCTCAATCCTACTCAACAAACCCACCGTAACCATCACAACGCCGTTGCTTGTGGCGTAGGCATTTACCTCCTGCGACTTCAAAACATAAAAACGCAAATCATCCAACAAATCCTCCCGATCATTGGCCTTTAGTACTTTTTCCGCTACCGATTCTACAAACTGCGAAAGCGGATCGCCAAAGAGCACGCGGCCCGACATTAATAACTCATCCACTTCAAAAATGGATCGCACGGCGTGTTCGCTCTCTTGTTGTCTGTCAGACCGAGTCAAATCCTTGTCTGCGATCTTTGCTTGCGCCTTATGGGCTTTAGAAATGGAGGTTTCACGAAAATCTACCGGCAATTCCCCCGCGCACCGCAGCCCCGAATAATGTTCAAAATCGATGGTATTGCCCTGTGATTGCGCATTCAAACCGCCAACCAAACCAATGCCCATCACTGCAAATGCAACGCTGAATAGCCCCAGCTTTCTGGATGTTGTCATCATGCACGCAAGTTAGGCCCTAATTATTAGCCACGAAACCCTCAAAAAAAATTGGGGGATGTTCGTTAACAACATCCCCCAATTTACTCCAATTCTACCCCAAAAGATGACATCCAACAGACGTGGACTTGGGGCGTTAAAACAAATCTTTCAATTTATCGAAAAACGATTTCTCTTTGGATGATGGTTTAAAATTGTCTGATTCCGCCAACTTTTCCAACATCGCCTTCTCCTCAGAATTCACCTTGGTTGGCACGTAAACATTCAATACCACCAACTGATCCCCAGTGCCGTATCCATTCAAATCAGGGAACCCCTTACCTTTCAAACGCAACATTTTCCCTGGCTGAGTACCGGCATCAATTTTAATACGCACTTTGCCATCCAAGGTAGGCACCTCAACACTATCGCCCAATGTGGCCTGACTAAAGCTCAACCACAAATGATAAATGACGTTGTTGTCTTCACGGGTAAGTTCCTCGTGGGGAATGCCCTCCACCAACACAATCAAATCACCGGCCGCGCCGCCACCAGGACCATAATTTCCCTTGCCATTCATGCTCAACTGCATGCCCTCAGCCACACCGCCCGGAATGCGGATACTGGTCTCTATCTCTTGGGATATCAAGCCCTGCTCATTGGCCTCCTTGGGTTTGCTTTCGATGATTTTCCCCATTCCAGAACAAACCGGACAGGGACTGTTTGTGGCCATCTGACCCAAAAACGTGTTCTGTACCCTGCGCACTGCACCCGAACCATTACACTGCTTGCACGTGGCGTATTTTACCCCTTCGGCCTGCACCATTCTGCGGTATTTCACCGTCTTCTCCACCCCCGATTTCATCTCGGGCAACGTCAACTTGATCTTGATGCGAATATTGGATCCGACCGATCTCCTGGAGCGACCGCCCCCACCGCCGAAAAACGACCCAAATACACCGTCATCGCCAAACACATCGCCAAATTGAGAGAAAATATCGTCCATGCTGAAACCGTGAGCGCCACCGCCACCACCAGCACCCATGCCCGCGTGACCGAATTGATCGTAGCGCTGCTTTTTCTCTGGATTGCTAAGTACATCGTAGGCCTCAGCGGCCTCTTTGAAATTTTCCTCGGCTTCTTTGTCGCCCGGATTTTTATCGGGGTGATATTTGATGGCCAATTTGCGGTATGCCTTCTTAATCTCCTCCGCAGAAGCACCGCGGGCAACCCCCAAGACGTCGTAATAATCTCTCTTGCTCATGCGCTATTAGTTTCCAACGACCACTTTCGCGAATCGAATGACTTTATCGTTTAAGTAATATCCCTTTTCTACCTCGTCAATCACCTTCCCCTTTAAGTCCTCACTGGGCGCCGGGAATTGGGTAATTGCCTCGTGAATTTCAGCATCGAACGGCTGTCCGATAGACTCCATCGGCTTCAAACCCACTTTGGTGAAAATACCCACCATTTTTTTATGGATCAAATCAAACCCTTCCACTGCCTTTTTTTCAGTCTCTGACAAATTTTCAACCGCTTTCAAGGCGCGCTCAAAATCATCAACCACGGGCAACATGCTCACCAAAACATCCTTTGAAGCGGTCTGCATCCAATCCAAACGATCTTTGGCGGTGCGGCGACGGAAATTCTCAAACTCGCTATACAAGCGCAAGTATTTATCGCGCTCCTGTTGCAATTGCGTATCCACATCTACATTTTCTGTGGCCAACGTTTCAGCAGCAACAGCTTCTTGTTCTGGGTTTTCGTTGGTTGATTCAGTGGCGTTGTTCACACCGTCAATGGGCTCTTCTGATTCGGAATTCACTTTGTTCTTTGACATAGCGAATCTCAAAACTCAATTTTATTGCCACAAATGGTAAAATGTCATATTGTCATACAAACCTTTTCGCCCGAATGTCGTTTCTTTGTCATTAACAGACACAACATGTTTACGGGCATTATCGAACAACAAGCCAAAGTGGAGGAGATTGTACAAGACCAATCCAACGTTCGCTTCCGCCTGTCTGCCCCATTCCAAAACGAACTCAAAATTGACCAAAGCGTATCCCACAACGGAGTATGTTTAACTGTAACCAACATCGAAGAAAACGGTTACTGGGTTACCGCGATTCACGAGACCCTTCAGCGCACAAACCTCAGCCACTGGCAAGTGGGCAGCGAGGTGAATGTAGAGCGATGCATGCCCGCCAACGGTCGATTCGATGGACACATCGTGCAAGGCCATGTAGATTGTGTAGGTACGGTTGATGAAATCCACGACCTGGATGGTAGTTGGATGATATTTATCGCCCACGACGCCAACGCCGGAATCACCGTTAACAAAGGGTCTATTTGCGTTAACGGGGTGAGTCTCACCGTGGTAGACAGCTTCCCCGATGCGTTTTCCGTGGCCATCATCCCTTACACATGGGAACACACTAACTTATCATCGCTCGAACCAGGCCAATTGGTAAATTTAGAGTTCGACATCCTAGGGAAATACTTGAAAAAATTCTCCGTATCTTTGCAAATATCCAAGAAATAGCAACTAGCATTTTATGAAACTCCTCTCCTTCCTTTTTACTTCTAGTATCGGTCGGAAAGTACTTATGGCAGTCACCGGGTTATCCTTGGTGGCTTTTTTGTTGGTACACGCTGGTATCAACGCCTGTATTTTCTTCAACGACGGTGGCGAAACTTTTAACCATGCAGCAGAATTCATGGCACACAACTGGCT
>JBJTNN010000300.1:0-3355 GCA_046074125.1 Bacteroidota bacterium | reverse complement strand
AATCCCCTTGGCTTTTGCCGTTTCGATGGCTTTGATGACATTGGCACTGTTGCCACTGCTACTGATGGCCAACAAAACATCGCCTTTACGTCCAACCGCCTCAATATAACGAGAAAAGATTTGGTCGTATCCATAGTCGTTTCCCACGCAACTAATATGACTTACATCGCTGATGGCGATGGCTGCGATTGCGGGACGATTGTCTCGGTATCTACCAGTTAATTCCTCGGCAAAATGCATGGCATCGCAGTGGCTGCCGCCGTTTCCGCACGACATGATTTTTCCGCCTTGTTGAATGGCCTCTATCATGGCTGTTGCAGCGCGGTCGATTTGGTTCATCTGGGTCTCGTCTTCAAGGAAGCGTTGCAGTGTTTGCAGGGCTTCTTGGAAGTGCGATAGGATGCGAGGATTCATGGTTTTATTTGCGTTTGTTGTATTGGTCTACGCCCGATTTGAGGAATTCCACAAAGGGATCCACGGCGAATTTGAAATGATCAGCTCCCAAAGCCGGTTGAAGCAAGTTTTCATTGGCATCCAACAAGCAGTATAGGGGTTGGGTGGTTTTCCCAAAATAAGCTTCTTCGATGTGTGCATTTTTGTCGCCCAGCTTGGTAATCTTTTTCCCCGCGGCGGTGGTGAACCATTGCGATTGGGGCAGGTTGATTTTTTTATCGTCGACGTACAAAGAAACAATCACATAGTCTTTCTTGAGGATGTCGAGGACTGCGTCATCGGACCACACTTTTTCTTCCATTTTGCGACAGTTCACGCAGCCATGTCCGGTGAAGTCGATGAATAGCGGTTTTTTCAACTCCCGCGCAGCGGCAATGGCTTCGTCATAATCGTAGTATCCAACCAATCCGTGGGGTATGTGCAACTGATTGGCAAAAGACGGGGTAGTGGTGATATTGCCTTCGCCCTGGGCGCCACCTTTGATGTTGCTGTTGAAATCTTGAGTGCTCAATGGCGGCAAGTAGCCGGCCAATCCTTTCAATGGTGCGCCCCACAATCCGGGAATCATGTAGGCCACAAAGGTGAAAGTAGCGATGACCAAGCCCAAGCGTGGTACACTCAAATATTGAATGTCGCTGTCGTGAGAAAACTTGATTTTGCCCAACAAATACAAGCCCAATAAAGAGAATATGACAATCCAAATGCTGAGGTAAATTTCACGGTCGAGGATGCCCCAATGGTAAGTTTGATCGGGAATGCTCAAAAATTTGAGGGCAAAGGCCAATTCTACAAAGCCCAATACCACTTTAACGCTGTTCAACCATCCACCACTTTTGGGCAGGTTGTTGAGCCAAGAAGGGAACAGTGCCAACAATCCAAAAGGCAAGGCAAATGCCAACGAGAACCCAAACATGCCTACGATAGGACGTAAGGTATCGCCATGCACGGCTTCAACCAGCACTGTGCCTACAATGGGACCAGTACAAGAGAAAGAAACCAAAGCGATGGTCACGGCCATGAAAATGGCTCCCGTAATTCCTCCTTTGTCGGCCTGTTGATCGACCTTGTTTACAATCCATGAAGGCAGGGTGATTTCAAAAGCACCAAAGAAACTCGCGGCAAAAACGATAAAGATGAGGGTGAAGAAAATATTGGGAATCCAATGGGTGCTGATGAAATTTACGGCGTTGGATCCAAAGGAAACCGCGACAATCGTACCCAAAATGGTGTAAAATCCTATCAAGCTCAATGAGAATATACCCGCATCGCGCAAGGCAATTTTGCGGTTGTTGTTTTTGATGAAAAACGAAACCGTCATGGGGATCATGGGGAACACGCAAGGAGTAAGCAGGGCTGTTAACCCGCTCAAAAAGGCCAAAATGAACAGGCCCAAAAATCCGCTGCTCTGTTCTTCGTTGGCTTGACCATTGAACGTTTTCAGGGGCAGCGCTTTGCCTTGTTTGTAGGCAGGGGCTTCTGCGCTCACGGCAATGGGGGCCTCAGTGGGGGCGTTGGCTGCTGTGTCTATTGCATCGGAAACTGTTGCCGCAGGCTGCGTTAAAGTTTGGTCTGCTTCCGCCGTACCTGAAACTTCCAGTCCAGGCGTGGTGATTTTTACATCTCTGATATTGTCGCATCCGCCTTCATTGCAAATCTGTCCATTGAACAACATTTGGATACCGCCGGCAGGAAGGCTTTTCAAAATTTTGATTTTTTGTCTAAACTCACCTTTGCCGGTGAACTCACCGGTGGTACAATTGAACACATCGGTTTCTTTCACCATGTGGTCGCCCACCCCGTAAAATTTGCCCACCAATTGGTAAGAAGGGTTAGGGGTGAAGTCGATACTGGCGCGGATCGGACCATTATCGTCCCCACAATCGCTTTTTTCGCTGTAAACATGGAATCCCTTGGCTACATCGAATCGGATGATGATGTCAATGACATCGCCCGCTTTGGCTTGCGTTTTGGAAAAAGTGGCTTTGAAAACGGGTTTTGGGAAACCGAATTGCGACCAAGCAGGGGTGAAACTGATGAGGGCGAGTAAGGTGAACAGAATGCGTTTCATCATGATATGTACAAAAATCGGGATTTATTGGCGAATTATCGCATGGTATTACACATTCATTGGATAAAATGGTTGGGGCGATTGACAATGGAAAAGTAGGTTTGCATCAATGAAGATTCCTTTTAAACGGCTCTTTGATCTGCGATTGGGGATGTTGCTGTGGGGTATGTTGACCTGCGGTTGGCTATCGGCGCAGCTCATGAGCACCCGACAGTATATCGATTCATTCAAGTTTGTGGCGATGCAGGAAATGCGTGCGCATGGGGTTCCAGCCAGTATTACCTTAGGTCAGGGCGTTTTGGAGAGTGCCAGCGGCAACAGCAAGTTGGCCAAAAATTGCAACAATCACTTTGGGATCAAGTGTAGGACCAACTGGACGGGCAAGTTTTGTTTGGCCGATGACGATGCCAAAGACGAGTGTTTTCGAGGGTATGAGACGGCGTTTGATAGTTATCGCGACCATTCCCTTTTCCTAAAGGGGGCTAGGCGATATTATTTGTTGTTTGAGTTGAGTGCAACTGATTACAAGGGATGGGCTCATGGATTGCGCGAAGCGGGTTATGCCACCAATCCCAACTACGGCAACATTCTCATTGGTGTGATCGAAAAATATCGATTGAGTCAGTACGATTCGATGGTGGTATTGGGAGAGGATTTTTATGTTCCGGGCACAAATACTTTAAACTCCCCCGTGGAGGTCAACGGCATTCAGGCCATCGTAGCGAAACCGGGCGAAACCCCTGAGCAAGTGGCTGCTCGGTATAACATGTCGACCTGGCAAATCTATAAATACAACGACATTTCAAAGGGGGATATGCTCAGTCCCGGCGAAAT
>JBJTNN010000299.1:0-50507 GCA_046074125.1 Bacteroidota bacterium | reverse complement strand
GAATTGGCGCCAAGGAACATTGTCGTTCAGCAACGCACCACTGTCAGACGTAATTGATGCAGTGGAAGAACACTACAATGTAAAAATTGCCGTGCTCGGCAATGCCCCCAAAGGCTTGAGAAACAACAACCCAACCCTTACTGCTGATTTTAACCAGAATCAAGGGGTAGATGCCGTTTGTGCCATCATCGGTGAAGCCCTCGATTTGCGCTTATCTGTAGAAAAGTAAAACAAATCAGGATTTTACTCGTCCACGGGCAACGACGAAAGCTGTTTTGTTTTCAATAACTTTGTTATTGTGGTAATTCAACGGCTTTCATACTGGCGATTGTATCTGGTGCTTTTGTGCATGCTCGCCATCGAACCGTTGTGGGCACAGCAATCACAGGTAAGTGCCTCCATTGCAACAACTTCACCCGTTGCGTCGCAGTTGTATTTTACCCCCAATGTGGGTCAATGGCCCGATGAGAATCCAAGCATTGCCCAGGCCGTCATACCCGGTGGTGCAATTTTTATCACCGAATCCGGACTTCGAATCCTAACTGAAGCCCCCGAAAACATCGAAAGAAAACACCAAATTCATCACCACAAAGGCAAAGACACTCAATTTACCCTGGCCTATCACGTAACCGATCTCAAATTTCTCAACCCCCAAAAACCCACTGAAATACTATTTCAAGACCCTGCACCTTGGCGTGAAAATTACTTCTTGGGCCATGAGAAATCGCTCTGGAAATCCGTTTCCCCAGCACAAAAAATCATCCTGAAAAATCTCTACCCTGGCATCGACATTGCCATCTATTTTCAACAACAATCCCTCGAATTTGATTGGATCATTCACCCAGGTGCAAATCCCAAACTGATCGGACTCCAGGTCGATGATCAAACCCAACTTTCCCTTCTAAAAAATACCCTCAACTTGCAAACTTCAGTGGGCAATTTCCAAATCAATCCGCCCAAAGCCTTTCAACGTCATCCACTGAAAAACAAAGCCACACCCGTAAATTGTGCTTACGCAGTTTCCGGCAATACCATCAAATTGAACGTGGGCAAATACGACCCCGCAACGCCACTGATTATCGACCCCATTCTCGTATTCAGTACCTACAGCGGTTCCCAAGGCGATAATTTTGGCTTTACCGCCACCTACGATACCAGCGGTTGCCTTTATGCCGGTGGCATTGTCGATGCCTACTCCAGAAAATATCCAGTAACCGTGGGCGCCTTTCAAACAACCTATGGCGGCGGTGGAATGGGAGCACCCCCAGTGCAATTGCCCTGCGACATATCCATCAGCAAATACTCCCCCGATGGATCAAAATTGTTGTTTGCCACCTACATGGGCGGTGATGACGATGAATACCCACACTCGCTCTGCGTTGACCCCTTCAACAACCTGCTCATTTTTGGCACCACACTGTCGTTCAATTTCCCCGTTCATCCAGATTCAGCGGCCTTTTTGAATCATCAGGGCGACTACGATATCTTCGTCAACAAACTGAGTAGTGATGGTTCCAAATTACTCGGTGGCACATTCATCGGCGGCACCGATGCCGACGGATTTCAAACAGAATCACCCTTCACTGCATTGGTTTATAACTATGCCGACAACTATCGCGGCGATATAACCACCGATGACAGTGGCACCATTTATGTCGCAACCTGTACCCGGTCAACCAACTTTCCTACCACCCTCGGCGCCCTACAATCAAAGCCAAAAGGAGAAACCGACGCGGCCATTCTCTGCCTCAACAACAACCTATCAAAACTCAAATGGGCCACACTCATGGGTGGTTCAGACGACGATGCCGCCTACTCCGTGAAAGTAGATGACTCGGCCCACCTGTACATCGGTGGTGGTACCCTTTCAAGCAATTTCCCCATGGCAGGCGCGGGTTACCGCTCAACAACCGTGGGCAGCATCGATGGCTTTGTGGCACGATTCAACAAAAACAATGGCAAATACGATATAGGAACATACTGGGGTAGCGTTGATTATGACCAAATTTATTTTATCGATCTAGACATCAACAACAAAGTGTATTTCACTGGGCAAACGGAAGGACAAATTACGCGGAGTCCAGGCACCTACGGTAAAAACAATACTTCGCAGTTCATCGGCCGATTCAGCAACGACCTCAAAAGCCTTGAATTTATCACCACTTTTGGGAATCGCACCAATGGCCTCCCCGAATTGAGTCCCTCAGCGTTCATGGTCGATAATTGCTACAATATCTATTTCAGTGGCTGGGGGTCGAACATTGGGGTGGGCAACGCAGGTACCACCGGCGGCCTTCCCATCACCAGCGACGCACACCAAAAAACAACCGACAACAACGATTTCTATCTCATCGTACTCGGAAAAGACGCCAAAACGCTCAAGTACGCCTCTTATTTTGGTGGCAATCTCTCAGACGACCATGTAGATGGCGGCACCTCCCGGTTCGATAACCGAGGCATTATTTACCAAAGCGTTTGCGCAAGTTGTCCGAACAGTCCGCCCGGACTCAACGATTTCCCCACCTCGCCCACCAATGTGGCCTTTAAAAACAACGTGAGTGTGCGATGTTCCAACGCAAGCTTCAAATTGGATTTCAGACTGGGCTACTCTGTAGATGCTTTGTTTGTAGCCAAACCTGAAACCATTTGCCTCAATAAAACCATAGCGTTTCAACCACTTCACCGCTTCAACGGCACTTATCGTTGGGATTTTGGCGACGGTGACACCTCACACCAGTTCAACCCAGAACACCTGTACCGCGATACCGGAACTTACACCGTAAAACTTACCGTAACAGATTCAAACAGCTGCAACGCCACCGCATCCTACACAAAAAAAGTTCGCATCACCCTATCGCCCAAAGCCGGAATTTCCGCAGAATTCATCCCCTGTAAACCGGGGGTCAACCTCAACCTGGATATTACCTACGGCGACAGTATCATCTGGAACTTTGGCGATGGAACACCCATACAAAGGACCTCCGGAAACGGCGTGGTGAAAAAGAATTATCAATACGCGGCCGGACAGTATACCGCCACCGTGGTCATCAAAAATGCGGCATCCGGTTGCACCGATACCCTCAAATTACCCTTGCAAATCAGCAGTGACAGTACCCATGAAGTGAAAATTGCCAATGTCTTTACCCCTGGCAATGCCGACGGAAAAAACGACTGCTTCCGCGTCTATGGCATCTCCTCCTCCTGCGAAAACGCCGAACTCCGCATCTTCAATCGCTACGGAGAAAGAATTTTCTTCACCAAAAATTTAGACGACTGCTGGAACGGTCGCGTCAATAACCAAGGACCCATCCTGCCTGCAGGAACCTATTTCTATCAATTAAACATCATCGACAGTCCATATATCCCCAGCCCCAAATTATACAGTGGGGTCATAGAACTGATTCGTTAAGCAACACTCTCGGCTTCTACCTCGGCAGCGATCTTCTTCACCAAACCCTGCAACACCTTGCCAGGTCCTACTTCTGTGAACTTCACTGCACCGTCGGCAACCATTGCCCTTACACTTTGCGTCCAACGCACCGGAGCGGTTAGCTGAGCCACCAAATTGCGCTTAATCTCATCCTGATCCAGCACAGCACTCGCCGTAACATTCTGATAAATCGCACACCTTGGTGCAACAATCTCTGTGGCCTCAATCGCCTTGGCCAACTTTTCACGCGCTGGCTCCATCAACGGACTGTGAAACGCACCCCCAACAGGCAGAATTAACGCCCGCTTGGCACCCGCTGCCTTCATGCCCTCACAAGCCGCTTCAACCGCAGCATAGGCACCAGAAATTACCAACTGCCCTGGACAATTGTAATTCGCAGGTACTACAACACCTTCCGTTTCCGCACAAACCGCCTCTACCTTTTCATCGTCCAACGCCAACACCGCAGCCATTGTTCCAGAAACCAATTCACAAGCCTCCTGCATCGCCAATGCCCGCTGCTCCACCAATCGCAAACCATCCTCAAACTTCATCGCACCCGCTGCCACCAATGCACTAAACTCCCCCAAACTGTGTCCAGCCACCATCGCTGGCCGAAAATCATCGCCCATTACCACCGCACGAATAACGCTGTGTAAAAAAATGGCGGGCTGCGTAACACGGGTCTGACGCAAATCTTCGTCGGTCCCCTCGAACATCAAATCAGTAATCCGAAATCCCAATATTTCATTGGCCTTCTCAAAGAGTTCTTTCGCTTGGGCGTTGCTTTCGTATAGGTCCTTGCCCATACCCACAAACTGACTTCCCTGACCGGGAAAAACATAGGCGTGCTTGCTCATAGGCGCAAAAATAACCCAAAATCCGAGACTCACACCAACCCCCTAAACACCACCCTCCACCAACCTAGCCAACCTAAAAACTGCTGCAATCTATCGTGAACCCATCAGAAAACGCGATCCACGCCAATACCGCCACAACAAAAACAACCCACACAAAAATCCCAATTCTACCAATCCCAACCAACCATAAAACTTACCCAAATCCTTGGTCCCAAGCCAATCCCTAACCCATAACAAGGGCAAAACATGCCACAAATACACCCCCAACGACTGCTGTCCCATCCACTCAAAAACCTTAGACTTCGGCAAGGCATCAACCCGCACCAGTCGCATCAAACCCACCAACAAAAACACATTGGCGAAAATCCAAACCCCATCGCGCATGCCATCCGTCACCCCCTGATGAAAATAAAATAAACCACCAAAAATACCCATCAAAACCGTACCCGATAACCAAAACAACCACGATCCTGTCTTTAATCGCTCGTCACGCAACGACATCCCCAAAACAAAAAACAAAAAGTAATGCGGCCGCAAAGTGTGAATCAATAATCCCGCCACATTGGTACCCACCAACCCCGTTAACTCAGACATCCATACCGATTTGATATAGAAAAATGGCAATGAAACCAATATGCCTAACAGCAATGCCTGCAAGCGAGAAAATTGCCTCACCGACATCCACCATGCCATCGTGCTCCAAAACAAATAGGCCGGCACAAACCACAAATGATAAAAGGGTACCGACAAATAACTCAACCAGCCCTTCCATGTTGGCGATTTGGCACCAAAAGCACCCAAATACACCGCATAAACAACCATCGCCAAGGCCCAAGGAAGTAGCAATCGCTTGCCATACCTACCCAAAAACTCCCGAAAAGAATCAACCCCAGCACGAGAAAATGGAAACAAATACCCCGCAATCGCAATAAAAAACGGCATGTGAAACGCGTAAATCATGTAGCGAAGGATGTGCTGATCTAACCGACCCTGCAATCCGTGACCAACCAATACTAACAACACCAGCAATCCCTTTAAACCATCGATATTTCGGTTGCGGTTGTCCATGCCCTTCCCGTTATTTTATGCCCACTCGCCCAATTCCAACCAGCGCAGTCCTTTCTCATCCAAATCATCATTCACCCGCTGCAACTCAGCACTCACCGATGTGATGCGCTCAAAATCAGTGGTCAATCCCGAAAGCTCCACCTCCAACGCCTTTTTCTTCAGCTCCAGCGCCTCCAATTCCGTACCCAACTGCTCGTATTCGAATTTTTCCTTGTACGTTAACTTGCGCTTTTCTTCGGATTTCCCTGCAACACCCGCCCCTACCACCAATTCCACTGCAACCTTACTCTTTGTTTCCCCATGCAACGTTCCCGCTTTCAATGAACCCGAAGGAAGTCCCTTGCCCTTTACATCCTGACCCTTGCGCACAGCCGCTGCCTCTTCGTCATACAACTCTTTCCAAGTACGATACTCGGTATAATTTCCTGGGTAATCACGCACCTTGCCCTCACCCTCAAACACAAATACGTGATCTACCAACTTGTCCATAAAATAACGGTCGTGCGTCACCACCAACACACAACCCGAATAATCCATCAAAAACGCCTCCAAAGTGGCCAATGTTACAATATCCAAGTCGTTGGTGGGCTCGTCCAAAATCAAAAAGTTGGGATTCTTGATCAATACGGTCATCAAAAACAACCGTCGACGCTCACCCCCGCTCAACCGAGAAACCACATTGTATTGCGTATCGTTTGAAAACCCAAACCGCAGTAAAAACTGGGAGGCCGACAGTTTGGTACCATCTGCCAAAGGCAAATATTCTGCGATGTCTTTTACTACGTCTATCACCCGCTTGTTGTCGTCCACAGGCATCCCCTGCTGCGAGAAATAACCAAAAACCAACGTTTCTCCCGACACAATTTTCCCCTTATCCGCCTTCTCCACCCCCATAATCATGTTGAGCAACGTGCTCTTACCAACGCCATTCGGACCCACAATCCCGATTTTTTCGCCCCGTTTAAACGTGTAACTAAAATCGCCCAAAATGGGTTGTGAACCGTACGCTTTTTCTAGGTGATGCAACTCCAATATCTTCGATCCCAATCGCTCCATCTTTACACCAAACTCCACCTTTTGCTGCGTGTATGGGCCTTTCACCTTTTCAGCCAAATCATCAAAGGCATCCAACCGACTCTTGCTTTTGGTAGTGCGCGCCTTGGGCATACGCCTTACCCAATCCAATTCCCGACGAAATGTGTTCCGATTCTTCTCGCGCTCACTGGCTTCAACCTCTTCCCGCATCGCCTTCTTCTCCACAAAATACGCGTAGTTCCCCTGATAAGTGTACAACGCCCCCCGGTCCAATTCCAAAATTCGATTGCATACCCGATCCAAAAAATAACGATCGTGAGTCACCAACAACAAAGTCAAATTCTTATCGCTCAGATACTCCTCCAACCACTCAATCATGTCCAAATCCAAATGGTTGGTGGGCTCGTCCAAAATCAACATGTCGGGCACATCAATCAACACGCGCGCCAACGCCACCCGCTTCCGCTGTCCGCCACTCAACACACCCACATTTTTTGCCAAATCGGCCTCGTGAATGTTCAACTTTCCCAATACTTGCTTGGCCCGGGCTTCGTAGTCCCAACTTTCCGACATCGTCATTTCAGACGTAGCCAAATCCAAGCGTTTTTCGGTCTCCTCATTCGCCAATTCTGAATAGGCCAACAAAGCCGCCTCGTACTCTTTCAGGGCGATGATCGATGGGGTATTCCCCACAAACAAATTGTCTAAAACCGATAACTGCTCGTTCAATACCGGATCCTGAGGCAAATACTCCCAATGAATTTCTTTGCGAATACTCAAATTGCCCGCATCGGGTTTATCCAATCCCGCCAAAATGTTCAACAAACTGCTCTTCCCGCTGCCGTTACCAGCAATCAGTGCCACCTTGTCTCCACGATTCAATCCAAATGTAATCTGGTTGAACAATACCTTTTCATTCCAACTCTTGGTGAGTAATTCCGCTGATAAATAATTCATGTTTTCAAGGTTTGCTGCATGGCAACAACCAAGCAACAAAAATACACCGAATTCCCCGCCCCACTTTCGCTAAATTCTTGGATATTTGAATCGACCATTAAATTCAAAATGAACCCATTAAACCCCAAATCCTACGTGTTCGGTTTCCTGCAATTCGTCCTGGTTGTTTTCCCCATTGCAGTCTCTGCCCAACAAAATACAGCCCAAAACCCCGCAGTACAACAGAAAACCACAATACCCGCCTTTCACCAAGAACGCTTTTTTGGCCATTATAAAGGCAAACTCAACATCTTTAAAAACAGTACGGATGTAGGAATGACCGCCACCATGGAAATCATCTTTGGCAAACCCATCACCACCCCGCCTTCAGAAAAAAACCTCAACCCCCAACTTCGCTATCCCTTCATCATCAAATACGACAGTGATATTCGCCGATATGAATTGGTCGCCGATCTGCGCACACCCAGCAATATCTATATCGATGAATTAAATGGCATTCACATCGACGCATCTTTCTACAACAACACCCTATTTTCCGAGTTTACCGTCCTCAATAGCACCATTTACAGCAGCTACAAGTTCTGTGGTGATTCCATTCAATTTACCCTCACTTCACAACGAGCTCACCCCTATTCACAAAACAATGATACCCTACATATCGTGCCTCGCATCAGTCCGATCGATGGCAAAATCACCGGGTACGACACCACCGAAATCCCCGCTGTAAAGTCCTTTCCCGTTCAATCTTACCAAACAGCAACCCTCGTTCGAACACCCAACGCCGCGCCAAGCCAAGGTCGCATCGATCGACTCCATTATTTCCCCTCCACTTTCGTGACAGCCAGAAACGTGGATGTTTGGCTACCCAGCAATTACAATCCCGAAAAAAAATACGGGGTGATTTATTTGCACGATGGACAAAATCTGTTCGATGGCAACAGCACCTGGAACCACCAAGAATGGGGGATTGATGAAACGATGTCGGCCTATCAAAACCAAGATTACATCGTTGTGGGCATATGGAACGATGGGGTGAACCGACATTCAAACTACTTTCCACAAAAGGTCTATGAATCGCTGACCGACAAAGAAAAAGCGGCCATCATGGAGGCGAAACGACAGAATCAGTCTGATGTGTTTCACAACCCCATCAACAGCGACGACTACCTCAAATTCATCGTGTACGAGCTCAGGCCCTTCATCAACAATACCTACAATACCTACAACGACGCGGCGCATACGGTCATCGGTGGCTCATCGATGGGTGGGTTAATTTCGATGTATGGCATTTGTGAATACCCCGGAGTTTTTGGCACAGCGGCTTGCTTCTCCACGCATTGGCCCGGCATTTTTGAAATGAAAAACAACCCCATTCCCGATGCCATGGTGCGATATTTCAAAAAGAACATGCCCAACCGCATCAACCACAAAATCCTCTTTACCCACGGCACCGAGGGATTGGATGCTTTGTACGGTCCCACCCAAAAACGCATCGATCAAATCATGGCAAAGTCTGGATACGAAATCGACAAATACCTCGTCGATGGAACTTTTTTGCCTGGCAATTGGAAAACCCAAGTAGATCAGGGACTCGGCCATGAAGAATCTACTTGGCAAAAGCAATTCAAAGACAACGCCGCTTTTCTGTTAACACCCCCTCCCCTGACCAAAGACCCCAATGAAATTGGTTATTAGTCTATCTTGGAATAAGAAAATGACAATTTATTGTCAGACCAATTTAACCGTTTACGAATCCTTGGTTCGGAAATACTTATTCATCAGGAATAAAAAACCAAATAATAGCAAATAGTGATAGACTTCTATAAATGGATAGACAAAAAGACTGCGTTTAGAAATATCTGATCCAGATTTCAAATACATAAATTTAATCAAATGATTCAAACTAACAAGAAATTGCATTTCGTCGCTGGGAATAGCGAGTTAAACAACCTATTCAAAAGATATTTTGATGTCTTAGTTGATTGTCTTAGTTTCGTTTAGGTTCTAGTTAACATGCATTCCCAATGAGACGACAGACAAACAAAATGTTATTATGGACTGGACTGATCACATTAATCGTTGGTATCGGACTTAGTATTTCAATGTTCTTATCACAAGCTTGGCCAACTTATTTGTTCTTAATATTTTGCGGCATTGGTATTGTTCAAATCTTCATTGCATTGGGGTTTAAAAAAATTAAGATGGGTTGGCAAATCTTTTGGAGTATTCTTCCATTCTTGACACTTTATGGAATTATAGCAAAAGACAGAGCTTCATATGACATTTTTCTAATTCCAGACGGATATCGTGGACAAGTGGTTATTGAATATGGAGTTCAAGATGGTGCCAAAGAAGAATTTGAAGGTAAACGGAGAGTATACAGAGTTCCAGCGAACGGACACTTAAAGACAACATTCACATTAAAAGGAAATTCGATAAGACTTTCTGACTCTAAGTACTATTATGTTGACAAAAATGGAAACAGAAAAGAGCTAAAACATTTTTGTGAATATTGTAAATACAAAGACACGACAAGTTTACAAGTCATTTACGGTTCTTTAGTTACAAGTAACAACAGATCATTTCAGGACTTCATTATTGACATTCCTAACTATGATTACAAAAACAAAGACTATTCAAGACAAAAAGCATTAGGCCGACTTGATAACAGGACAGAAGAATAGAATAACCGGTGCAAACAGCACATTGGCAATAGGCTGGGTTTCGTCACCGCTTGACAGTTTAGTGGTAACAGAAAGTTCGGTTCTCCGAACTAACCTCTGTGCTAATAAGCCCGCCCATCGCCAATCTGCGAAACGTTTTGGCTCATTTAAAACGACCAACACGGACAAAGAACAAACAAGAAATGAAACACATTAAATTTACAACATTAATATTGGGACTTCTGCTTTTCGGCTGCAATCAAGCCGTCAAAAAAAGGACTTCAGATATAGAAAAAAAAGCAACAACTTCAGCAAACGACATAGAGCAAATTCAAAATCTTATCAGACAAGTACTTAATTGGGCAGACACCAAAAATTCAATTGACTTACTTCCGGTTCTTGCAGACAGCAAAGACAGCGTTTACATTGGTTTTGATCTTGACAAGCACAAACAAAACCTTGACCAACTTCAAAAGACCAACTTTTTTGCTAAAGAGTTTATTGAAAACTACAACCAAATAATTTTGAATCTGGACAATGGACTCAGAAACGGTAACATCGAAAAGTGGTTAGTAGGTGACATGCCGACATTTAATTTTTCAAGTACTGTTAACCCTTGGACAGGAAGTCAAGACATTCCTTATGATGATCCAAATCCATTTGATTATGTAGAAATTAAATGGATAAATATTGAAAATGGGGAACTGATTTGGAAATGGGGAAAACCTGAATTAATTACAGAACCTAGTTGGAACGACTTTCAATATAAATTCAGAGTTGTAAAAGAAAATGACCGATGGAAAATCTCTTACTTGCAGGGGTTTGACTTAAAAAAAAGCACACCTTGAAGTAGACAACTATGATGACCATGCAAAATCGACCATCAATAGAAATACGACCATCAAAGGCAATTAATTTGTTTTATGCTTCAATAGCACTTTTTTTAGTACTTGCTTTTAACGTTAAAGCCTATCCCGAACTCAAAAATGACACAAGTTTATTATGGATTGACTTGATCATATCCTTATTCTTTTCATCGTTTGGTTTATATTTCATTGTTAAATCCGCTGACAAGAAACCCATTTGTATCATTGATCAAGACAAGGTTTCAATTAACAAAACCGACTTGACCTATGAATTAAAGGACCTAGAGTATTTTCGACATGAGGAAATTTATGCAAAAACAACCATAAGCCACCTTCAATTTTTTAACTCAAATAAAAATTTAATTATTAATATCCCTACCACAAATACAGATATTGATTATGAAAAAGTCAAAAGTATTTTACGATAGAAATTGACAGAATTGAAGTAAATGAATAATGCAAAAAATAGATAAATGGATATATACCTTTGATTACTCCGAAACGCGTCCATCCCAAATATGCACAACGTTAGCGGTCAGACTATGACGACACTACCAACAACAAACGAACAAACTAAAAAACGGCAATAATTTTGGAAAAAAGGAAATACGATTGGTGGACGAGAAACTATCAAAACAGCCTTTTGATAGTTGGTATTATGCTGACTGGTTTTGGTATTTATCAATTTCCAACAATTTTGACTTTTAAGTCAAGTTTGACACAAATAAAAGGAACGCTTCGTGCCGCAGACACATACGTAACCAATGTAACTGATAGACGAGGACACGACAGCAGAAAATCTGAACTCGTTTTTTATATAAACGGAAGACAGCAGAAATTCTATTTCGCAGAAAACATCGGTGACGAATGGAGTAACGAAAAATATGAGAAAATTTTACAAGGGCTAAAAAGATCTGACACAGTGAAAGTTTGGGTTAGAAAAAGCGAAGTTGACGAATACGAACCAGAAGTTTTTCAAATCGACAATGACAACACCACTTTACTTGACTTTGAAACAGTGCGGACAGACAAAAGCCCATTAACCGCATTTATGCTTTTACTTGGACTTGGTTCAATTACAGCTTTTTTATGGTTTCGTTTTCCTGTTAAGTTCAACAAAATATTTGGCACAACTGAAAAAACAAATTAAAATTGACCGACATTACAACGGAAGAGAAGAAGCCCGAAAACTTTAGGCCTCACTCCAAAAGACGACACATAACCAAATTAAAAGACAATGAGATTGACAAAATCACTTCAAATATTATTCACTCTGACACTCGGTTTAATTCTCGTTTTTTGGCTTAGTGACCTTTTTCTGGGTACCCCTGCTGACGTGAGTGACAGAGCAGTTTTAGAAGATTGGGCTGACGATGGAAAAAGGTACGCAGCAGAGAAAATGAAATCACGACTTTGGACAATGGTTTATGCATTTCCAACACTTATCTTATTGACCGCAACCGTTAAATCCATTAGACAAAAAAATGAACTAATGTTCTATCGGACATTTTTAATCGGCCTGACAATTTTTCAAATAATTCTAGTAGCTGGACTACTAAAAGACAAGTCAAATGAGCCTCCATTTATCTTTCCTCTTATCTTGACGTTCTTCTTAATTTTTATGAGCGGACAAATATTTTCGTTTCTTAAAATTGTAAAAATTACGAAAGCCACGTAAGTAGGCCCAAAATAAAACCCAAACCATGACCAAAGAAACCATACAAAACCCCGAGGAATACATCGCGCAATTGCCGGCAGATCGACAAGAAATCGTCAAAGCCATCGCCGAAACGTTATCGCAACACCTGCCCCAAGGCTTTCAGCAAGTGATGAGTTATGGCATGATTGGCTTTGTGGTGCCCCACAGCATTTTCCCTGCAGGATACCACTGCAACCCCAAATTGCCGCTGCCCTTCATCAACCTCGGATCCACCAAATCACACATCGCCCTGCATCACATGGGACTTTACGCGAGCGGACCTTTACTCGATTGGTTTCAGAGCGAATGGCCCAAATACAGCACCAAGAAATTAGACATGGGAAAAGGGTGCGTACGATTCAAAAAAGCCGAAGATGTGCCGCTAAATCTCCTAGCAGAACTTGCCCAAAAAATGACTGTCAACGATTGGATACAAACCTATCAATCGCAGTTTAGGTCTGCAAAATCCCGGGATTAAACGGCTTCACAGGCGCATGATTGGCCGCCTCAATACCCATCGAAATCCACTGACGGGTGTCCATCGGAGAAATGATCGCATCCACCCACAAACGGGCCGCCGCATAATATGGCGTAGTCTGTGCATTGTACCGCGCGGTGATTTTCTCCAACAACGCTTTCTCCACCTCCGGATCGATGTTCTCTCCTTTGGCCTTCAAACTGGCCTTCTCAATTTGTAACAAGGTTTTGGCCGCTTGTTCACCACCCATCACCGCAATCTTCGCACCCGGCCAAGCCACAATCAAACGAGGGTCGTAAGCCTTACCACACATCGCGTAATTGCCCGCTCCATAGCTATTGCCCATCACAATGGTGAATTTGGGCACTGTGCTGTTGCTCATCGCCATCACCATTTTCGCACCATCCTTAATGATTCCCCCATGCTCACTTCTACTGCCCACCATGAATCCCGTTACATCTTGCAAAAACACCAAAGGAATCTTCTTCTGATTGCAATTCATGATGAATCGAGCCGCCTTATCCGCACTGTCTGAATAAATCACCCCGCCAAATTGCATTTCACCCTTCTTGCTCTTCACGATTTCACGGTTGTTCGCCACAATCCCCACGGCCCAGCCATCAATGCGCGCATAACCACACAGGATCGACTTGCCATAGCCCTCTTTGTATTGCTCAAATTCGCTGTTGTCGACCAATCGCTCAATCACCTCCACCGAGTTATACGGCTTACTCCGCTCATTCGGCAACAAGCCCCAAATTTCTTCCATAGACTTTTTGGGTTGGGTCGATGCGATACGATCAAACCCCGCCTCCTCATACTTGCCGATCTTGTCCATGATGTAACGAATGCGATCCAAACAAGCTTCGTCGCTCGGAAACTTATCATCAATCACCCCCGAAATCTCCGTTTGCGTGGTTGCACCGCCCAAGGTTTCGTTGTCGATGTCCTCGCCAATCGCAGCCTTCACCAAGTAACTGCCCGCCAAAAAGATGCTGCCATTGCCTTCCACGATTAAGGCTTCATCACTCATGATGGGTAAATAGGCACCACCGGCCACACAACTGCCCATCACCGCCGCAATCTGGGTAATCCCCATGGCACTCATGTGGGCATTGTTGCGAAACATCCGTCCAAAATGCTCTTTATCGGCAAAAATCTCATCCTGCATCGGCAAAAACACCCCCGCACTATCCACCAAATAAATGATGGGTAAACGATTTTCCATGGCAATCTCCTGAGCCCTCAAATTTTTCTTGCCCGTAATGGGAAACCAAGCACCCGCCTTCACTGTGGCATCGTTGGCCACAATCACACACTGTTTGCCCGATACATAACCAATGCCCGTGACCACCCCCCCGCCAACACAACCGCCTTGCTCCTCATACATTTCATACCCCGCAAACGCACCAATCTCTATCCACGCTGAATTGGGATCGCGCAAGTAATCTACCCGCTCCCGACACAACATTTTTCCCTTTTCTTTTTGTTTGGCCGCAGCCTTCGCCCCACCCCCCAAATAGATTTTCTCTAAGCGCGATTTCACCAAATCCCACTCCTGCTTGTTCAAATCCTCATTCTTGTTAAACTGAATGTCCTGCGTGCTCATACATCAACAAAAATACGACCAATATAACTTTAAATTCTATGACTTCTAACAATGTTGACTTTTTCTTTGTATCTTTGCGCCGCTTAATTCATCTAGAGTCAGTCTTTAACAACGTGCTTTCATTGCCCGTTTGCGATAAAAACACTAGCTCAGAAGTGTTTCGCAGTAAGACAGTAATCTAAAAAACATACATGCAATCATTCGAATCATTGGGGTTAATCGCCCCCTTGGTGAAGTCTGTTTCTGAACAGGGCTACACCTCTCCCACGCCAATCCAAGCATTGGCCATTCCAACCATTTTAAAAGGCAGCGACCTTTTCGCTACAGCCCCAACAGGCACCGGGAAAACCGCGGCTTTCGCCATTCCCATCCTCCAACAAATCATCAACAACCCCCAACGCAAAACCCATGCTTTGGTGTTGGCACCTACCCGTGAGTTGGCACACCAAATTTCCGATAACTTTAAGAAGTACGCCAGTGGAACCAACCTGCGCATCGCCTTGGTTTACGGCGGTGTATCTCAAATGCGCCAAGTACAAGAAATCCGTCGCGGCTGTCAAGTGATTATCGCTACGCCCGGACGTTTGCTCGACCTCATCGAACAAGGATTTATCGATCTTTCAGGCATCCAAACTTTCGTGTTGGATGAGTGTGATCGCATGCTCGACATGGGCTTTGTTGCGGATATCCGTGCCATCGGCAAATTGATGTTGGCAGAACGCAAGCAAACCTTGTTGTTCTCCGCCACCGCTCCCCGTGAAATCAAGCAATTGGCCTCTGAAATGTTGGTGGATCCCGAACACATCGATATCCTGCCTAACATCGAAGACAAACCAAAAATCACCCAATGGCTGTTCGCCGTAGATCGCAACAACAAATATGCTTTGCTGCGTGATATGCTGGAAGACCCCGCCATTGAAGCCATGTTGGTGTTTACAAAAACCAAACACGGCGCAGATAAATTGGTGATGTCGCTGAAAGACGATGGTTACTCGGCCGTTGCCATTCATGGCGACAAATCACAGCGCGAGCGCTCACACAACCTCGACATGTTCAAACGTGGCCGTGCCAAATTGTTGATCGCAACAGACGTTGCCGCTCGTGGTGTAGACGTAAAAGAATTGAACTATGTGTTGAACTATGATATCGCCATGGATGCCGATACCCATACCCACCGAATTGGTCGTACAGGTCGCGCCGGTGCCGAAGGAATCGCCATTTCTTTCTGCGAGCGTTCAGAAGCCAACCTCTTAGAACAAATTTATAAAGTACACGGTCGCGAATGCATGACCGAAATGGAACACGATTATCGCATCGAGTTGCCCCAACGCAGAAGTGGTGGTGGTAACGGTGCAGGATCTGGATTCCATCGAGGTTATGGCAACAAAAATCGCGGCGGCGGCGGATACGGTGGAAACCGTGGCGGAAATGGGGGCGGCTACGGCGGAAACCGCGGTGGCTCAGGTGGATACGGTGGTGGAAGCTATGGCGGAAATCGCGGCGGATCTGGCTACGGCAACGGCGGTGGTGGATTCAAAGGCGGTTCTGACCGTGGTGGTTCTGGCTACGGCAAAGACCGCGGTGGGTTTAACCCCGGTGGAAACTTCTCGTCTTCACCAAGAGAAAGTCGCTCTGAAAGACCCTCTGGCGGTTACCAAGGCGCTAACGCCGGTGGTTCAGGTGGAAACGGCAACCGCAACAATACCCGCTGGGGTGGTGCAGGTCGCAGTCCCAAAAAATCAAACCAATACTAAAACAGGGAAAATAAAAAAGGCGGTATCGCGCCGCTACAACCTATTGTCCTTGCTGCCTTCCGGCCCTGGGGAAGTGAACAGGGAGCTGGCCGTACCGCCGGTGCAAAGGTAGTGATAAATTGTCCCACTTAAAAGGGCTTCCGCTGCGCGGAAGCCCTTTATTTTTTGCCCTATATTTGTAAAGATGAAACTGCGCTCAGAACATTTGGTAAAACAATACGGTGCCAAGCGCGTCGTTAACGACGTAAGCGTAGAAGTAAATCAAGGGGAAATCGTTGGACTTCTAGGCCCAAACGGAGCAGGAAAAACCACCTCTTTTTACATGTTTGTAGGGCTGGTTAGACCCGATGAAGGCAAAGTATTCCTGGAAGATACCGAAATCAGCACCTGGCCCATGTTCAAACGCGCACAAAATGGTGTGGGATACCTTCCCCAAGAAGCCTCCGTTTTTCGAGAACTTAGCGTGGAAGAAAACATCCAAGCCATCCTCGAAATGACCACCCTAAGCAAAGAAGCACAAACAGAAAAGCTGGAATCCCTGATCGCCGAATTTGGCCTAGGAAAAGTCCGCAAAAACCTGGGTAAAGTGCTATCTGGCGGTGAGCGCAGGCGCACTGAAATCGCTAGGGCCCTGGCCACCGACCCCAAATTTATTCTCCTCGATGAACCCTTTGCCGGCGTGGATCCCATCGCCGTGGAAGACATCCAACAAATTGTGGCCAAACTCAAGCAAAAAAACATCGGAATCCTCATCACCGACCACAACGTACAAGAAACCCTGAGCATCACAGACCGCGCCTACCTGTTGTTCGAAGGCAAATTGCTCAAACACGGCACCGCCGAAGAATTGGCGAGCGACGAAATGGTGCGCAAAGTGTACCTGGGACAAAACTTTGAACTCCGTCGTTCTAAGTCGGCCAGCTAACCTACCCATGCGATTCATTGTATCTCCCTCCACGGATGTGTATTATAACCTGGCGGCAGAATCTCATTTTCTACACCACACCGCCGAAAACCTCTTTTTATTTTGGCGCAGTGAAAAAGCCGTAGTATGCGGCAAGCACCAAAATTTGTGCGCTGAGATAAACTATGCCGCTTGCCGCCAATTGGGCATCGAAGCCGCCCGCCGCGTAAGCGGCGGCGGCACCGTCTATCACGACCTCGGAAACCTCAATTTTGCCTTCATCCAAGACCTCGGAACTACCCTCGATAAAGCCGTGAACTACAAACGGTTTTTAGAGCCCATCCGACAAGCCCTCGCCGCCATGGGCATTGAATCTACCTACTCCGAACGCGACGATCTACTGCACAAAGGCCTGAAATTTTCAGGCAATGCCCAACACATCTTTCAACAACAAAAACGAGTCCTTCACCACGGAACACTCCTTTTTAACGCCAATATCCATCACCTCGGACAAGCCCTAAAAACCGATGGAACCTACCGCGATAAAGCCGTAAAAAGCAATCGCTCAGCCGTTACCAACCTCTCCGACCATTTCCCTCATCTCGCCAACATGGATCAGACCATCGCAGCACTTACCCAATCGCTGATCCCACTTTTAACGGCTGTGCCATCCAACATCACACCCCAAGAAAATCAAGCCATTATCGCCCTGCGCAACCAAAAATTTCATACCGATGAATGGATTCTTGGCTATTCTCCCACTTACGAACACAGCCGCAGCTTTACCCTGGAAAACCATACTTACCACCTTACCATGGTCGTAACCAAAGGCCATATTACCCAGTTTGAAATACGAAACGAAGCCCATCAAATCCAATGGCATGAGGCCTGTGAACGAGTTCTGAATCAACCCATTTTGCACCAAACCTTTGAGCGCGCCTTCGCAGAAACCCCGCTCGCCCCAACCCAACACCACCTCCACTTTTTCTGACCCATGAAAAAAGCCGAACGCGTTCAATTCATCCTCGATACCCTTGAACAATATTATCCTGAAACCCCCATTCCACTCAACCATACCGATGCCTACACCCTGCTGGTATCCGTGTTGCTGAGCGCGCAATGCACAGACGAACGCGTAAACCAAATCACCCCACTGCTGTTCGAAAAAGCGAATAACCCCGCCGATATGCTGAAACTCAGCGTCGAAGAAATCCAACAAATCATCAGGCCCTGCGGACTTTCCCCCATGAAAAGTAAAGGCATTTATGGCCTCTCACAAATGATCATGGAACTCCACAACGGAGAAGTACCTGCCTCCTTCGAAGCCCTGGAGGCTATGCCGGGGGTGGGACATAAAACGGCGTCTGTTGTTATGTCGCAAGCGTTCGGTGTACCGGCCTTTCCCGTAGATACACACATCCATCGTTTGGCCTATCGCTGGCGCCTCAGTGCCGCAAGAAGTGTGGAAGAAACCGAACGCGACCTGAAAAGACTCATTCCTGAAAATCGATGGAACAAAGCCCACCTTCAAATCATTTTTATGGGTAGAGAATACTGCCCCGCACGCGGTCACATCATAGAAAAATGCCCCGTTTGTTCGGTTCTTGGATGCCGAGAAAAATCAAAATAATTTATTGGCAAATGGCGTTTATCACCTGATCCGCCGAAATTCCCTCCGCCTCAGCACGGAAATTCCGCACAATTCTGTGGCGCAATACCCACTTAGAAACCGCCACCACATCTTCCCTGTCTACCGAGAATTTGCCGTGCATCAACGCATGACATTTGGCCGCCAAAATCAAATTTTGACCGGCACGCGGACCTGCACCATACGATAAATATTTCTGAGCCAACTCGTGGGCACCAGGGGTATTCGGACGGGTTTTCTGCACCATCATAACCACCTGCTCAAATACATGGTCCGTGACCGGAACTTCACGCACCAAGGCTTGAAATGATTTGATTTCATCTGCATTCATGACCGATGTGGCCTGCTGAGAAACCGAACCTGTGGTCTGTTTCAAAATGTTCACTTCATCCGCAAACTGGGGGTAATCCAAAATCACCTGGAACATAAAACGGTCCAATTGCGCTTCCGGTAAAGGATAAGTACCCTCCTGCTCGATGGGGTTTTGGGTTGCCAACACAAAAAATGGCTCCTCCAAATCGTATCGCTGCCCCGCCGCCGTTACCTGTCGCTCCTGCATCGCCTCCAACAATGCCGCCTGCGTTTTTGGTGGCGTACGGTTGATTTCATCTGCCAAAATAATGTTTGAAAATATCGGCCCCTTGACAAAATGAAACTTGCGGGAATCATCCAATATTTCACTGCCGATGATGTCTGAAGGCATCAAATCCGGCGTAAATTGAATGCGATTAAACGACAGTTCCATGGTCTGCGACAGCGTTTTCACCAGCAACGTCTTAGCCAAACCAGGCACGCCCACCATTAACACGTGTCCATGGCAAAAAACCGCGTTTAACAAAGCCTCTACAACTTCCTCCTGTCCCACAACCACTTTGCCGATCTCCGCCTTCAAGGCAGCCACTTTGGCACCAAATAATTTTGCTTGCTCTACCGAATTACTCATGCTCCCACACGGTTAAATTGTCACAATCCAAATTGCGCGCCTTGATGCGAATGTAGGTCTTGGTGCGATGCTTATATACCCATGAATCCACCGCTTTTTGCTTCTTGCGGCTCTCAGCCTCCATTTGAATGCGACTGTAATCCTGAATTAAGTTTGCTTGGTGCGGCGCCACAAACGATTGTAAGTATACAATCCGATACACCGACCTGCCATCTTGGGTAGTAACCATTTCTGGCTCACTGAATTCCCCTGGTTTGAGTTTGTCAACCGTCTTTTTTACCTCACTGGGCAAATATTCAAACGTGGTTTTCTGCATGCCCGTCATGGGATCCATGATGAACCCACAATTGCCCTTAGCATCCCGGTTGTACTTGTCTTCCGTTGCATACTTTTTTACCGCCTCACACCATGAAAGTTTACCCGATTGCAAAAGCTGATACACACTATCCACCCGCATACTGGCAATCTTAAAATCCTCCGTTGTATTCTCAGCACGAATCAAAATATGCATCGCAATCACCCGCTCTCCCCTACGCTTCAACAACTTCATGATATGAAAACCATAATCACTCTCGAAAATAGGACTCACACTGTCGGGCTTCAAACGAAATGCCATCCGCTCAAACGCAGGAACCATTTCACCCCTGCCAAATTCTGGCAACATGCCGCCCTGACTTTTAGATCCTGGATCCATGCTGTAGGCACGGGCCAACTTTTCAAAACTCTCCCCCCGCATCACACGCGCCCGAATGTCCTCAAGCTGCATTTTGGCAAAATCCTTGGCCTCTTGGGTAATCATCGGCTCAATCATCAGCTGCCCAACCTCCACCTCTGTGGGTACAATCGGCAAACTATCCATCGGGATTGAATCGTAAAACAACTTCACTTCCTGAGGTGAAATGCGAATGTTCTTGGTGATTTCCCCATACATCTGCTTGGCCAACAGTTGTTCCTTCATTTTCGGACGGATATCATCCTTAAACTCATTCACTGTTTTACCCAAATACTTTTCCAATTCCGCCATACTACCCGCATTTCTTTGGTAATACCGCAAACGGTTGTCAATTTCGCTCTCCAACTGATCGTCGGGTACCACCAAACTGTCCAACTCCGCCTGGTTTAACAACAACTTTTGGATGATCATGTCTTCCAATAGTTTACAGTGCGATGTTTGAGAGTCTTTCAACGCAGCCCCCTTGGTTAACTGCATTTTCTCCGTTTCGAAATCACTCTGCAAGATGATTTTGCTGCCTACCACGGCCACAATACCATCCACGTATTGCGGGGGCAAGTAAGGCCCACTCTGTTTGATTTGCGCCTGAACAGCGCCACAAACAAAGAGAAAAACCCAAGCAACTATCCCACGCATCGTTTGAACTTTCAACACCTTATTTCTTATTGACCAATTTCGCCTCGATGGCCTGAACCGCAGATTCATTCACCGTAACGGCATACCGGTTTTTCAACGATTCAATCCACTCCCTTTCCAATTGCTCCTGATACTTGGAAGCTACAGGACCGCGGGTCTCATCCAATGTTTTCGGACCGGCAGGCAAAAAAGCATTCACCTTCACAACCACGAAATCATCGCCCACTTGTCCCACCTGATAAATACCCGCCTTGTTGTATTTGGGCTTCTCGGCCGACAAATCAGCGAACATCATTTTCAAAATGGGAGAGGGTGAAAACAAAAACGTATCGCTCAATTCAAATTTTCCCGTGCGATAACTGAAATCCAAAATGTTCTTTTTGGTGTGCTCACGACGAAGACTGTCGGCCGAAATGCCCTTTTTCACTTGCTTGGCCACCGTTTTCATCATCTTGGCATCGTTACAGAAATACACCGCCACATCAAAACGATTGTTCCAGTTGTATTCACCCTGATGCTCACCAAAATATATCTTCAAACCCACGGTGTCATTGTTTGCCCTATCCCACACCAATTGCTGCATTCGGTTGAACATCAATATACCCTCTTTGTATTCTTGGTAAATGTCTCTGAACTCTACAGATTTTTCTTCCAAATGATCATTTTGATACTCAACACAAGTTTTGTCGATCCACTCATTCATGATGCGCGTTACCCCATCCTTCTTGGTGCCCACAACCGGTTTGTTGCTGTAGGTAAACTGGGTAAACAAATCAGCCACCGAATACGAGCTCTCGCCCAATTTGAACACTTCCATCTTGCGCAAATTGTACTCGGTTGTTACTTTCTTCTTGCCCTCCATTTTGGTCACCTTGTGAAACTCTGGCATGCTGGCTTCATCAAATTTCCCTTTCATGAAATTGCTATCCAAATAACTCACCACCGCATCAACCGCCGAATTGTTCAATTTAAACCCGTTCTCTTTTTTGATTTTTACCACCAACGAATCCACGGAAATCTGTGAACGCTGATTCTTTTGAACGTCCATCTTTAAAATAGATCGCATCTCCTTGTCTTCAAAAGAACGCAACGGACGAACATTCACGCGCTGAAGCAAATGATATCCATAATTGGTGCGGAATGGCGCGGTAATATCACCGTCTTTCTTCAATGAAAATGCTTGATCAGCCCAGTATTGACGGTCAATATCGCCCACAAATTGGGTAACGTTGATGTAATCCATGGCCCCACCGTTATACCGGCTGTTATAATCTTCGCTGTAAGTTCTGGCCATGTTTTCGAACGTTTCTTTGCCACTGTTGATGTTCAAAGCGATTTCGTCAATTTTTTTGCGGGCCTCCGTATCTGAACTCTCATCCTTGTTCATCACACGTACCAAAATATGGTTGACTTTGATGTCGCCCCGATTGGCCCTTTTGTCGTTCACCATCAAAATATGATACCCGAATTCTGTTTTAAAAACCGGTGAAATTCCACCCACTGGCGTATTGTACGCCTGGTTTTCAAATTCATAAACTACCTGCAAAGCCGTCATCCAACCCAAATCACCACCCGCACTTTTTGTCCCAACATCCTCAGATTCCGTTCTGGCGATATCGCCAAAATTGATGGCTGTTGGATTGCGCATCAACATGCGGTGAATGTTTTCGATTTTCTCCAAGGCCTTTTTCTGGTCGGCATCAGAAGCATCGGGTGAACACAAAATCAAAATATGCGATACTTTAACCTCGTTCTGCAAACGATCGTAAGCCTCTTTCACCAGTGCATCTGTAACAGAGCGATCGTATAAATAGTTTCTGGCCAACTGATCCCTGTACATTTGCAATTCCTGCGTATACGCAGTCACCGTATCCAACCCTGCATCCTTGGCATCCTGAACCTTCAATTTAAACTTGATGTACAAATCCAAATAATTGCGAATGTCCTTGGAAGTCACCGCATCCTCCTTCAAATTGATGTTCTTCAAATACTGTCGCTCGAACTCGTCTGCATACACCTTTTCTTTGTCGATACTGAACACAAATGGAACCGCTTTTGACTCGGTTTGCGCTTGGGCCATTCCAAAAAACAGTCCACCAAAAACCATCAATCCAAATATTCTTTTCATACAATCTTACTTTTTATCACCTATAATCTTCAAAAATACGAACTACCCAGCAATTTTGTTAGACATCCGCCGACACCGTTCGCCATAAAACATCCAACAATTCGGACACTCCCTGTTCGGTTACTGAACTGAAGAACAATACCTCCACCCCTTTGAGTTGCTGTCTGATTTCTTCCTTCAACTCTTCATCCAACATATCTGCCTTGCTCACCGCCACCACACGCTGCTTTACCACCAATTCCGGATTGAATTTCTCCAATTCACTCAGCAAGGTTAAAAATTCATTTTTGTGGTCTGGGCTATCCGCAGGAATCAAAAACAACAAAGCCGCATTTCGTTCAATGTGGCGCAAAAACCGATGACCCAATCCCCTACCTTCACTCGCTCCTTCAATGATTCCGGGAATATCTGCCACAATAAAACTGCGATAATCACGGTAATTAACCACCCCCAAATTGGGCACCAACGTGGTGAAAGGATAGTCAGCAATCTCGGGTTTTGCCGCTGAAATCACACTCAACAATGTACTCTTACCCGCATTGGGGAACCCCACCAAACCCACATCAGCCAACACCTTCAATTCCAACACTATCCATCGCTCTATGCCCGGCTCTCCCGGTTGTGCATACTGAGGCGCTTGGTTTACACTGTTGGCGAAATGCCAGTTACCCAATCCTCCGCGGCCCCCAGGAACCAACACTTTGCGCTCCCCATCCTCCGTAATCTCAAATAACACCTCTCCCGTTTCTGCATCCTTGGCCACCGTTCCCAATGGCACCTCCAACACCACCGATTCTCCATAAGCTCCTGAACTGCGATTCTCACTGCCCGCTATTCCATCGGTCGCCATCACATGCTTGCGATATTTCAAATGAATCAATGTCCACAATTGGGCATTCCCCTTCAATACAATGTCGCCACCCTTGCCACCATCTCCACCGTCTGGACCCCCTCTAGGGTTCATTTTGGTGCGATTATAATGCCTGCTACCCGGTCCTCCGCTACCACTTCTGCAGCAAATCTTCACGTAATCAATAAAATTGCTATCGGCCATGAACCGCAAAGGTCGTTAAAAAACCGCCATCTATTGTATTTTCGCACCCGCAACCTTTATGTCAGCACAATACTCCTTCTCAGAAATTGAACACAAATGGCAAAAACAATGGGAAAACACCAAGTTGTATACCGTTTCCATCGATGCCAATAAGCCCAAGTACTATGTGCTAGACATGTTTCCCTACCCTTCAGGAAGTGGTTTGCACGTAGGCCATCCCCTCGGATATATCGCCAGTGATATCGTGGCGCGTTACAAACGCCTCAACGGTTACAATGTACTGCACCCCATGGGTTATGATGCCTTTGGTTTGCCCGCAGAACAATATGCCATCCAAACAGGTCAGCATCCCGCCGTAACCACAGAGCAAAACATTCAGCGTTTCCGTGAACAGTTGAATATCATGGGATTTTCCTACGATTGGGACCGACAAGTAAAAACCTGCGACCCCAATTATTATCAATTTACCCAACAAATATTCGCCCTGTTCTTCGAACACTGGTACAACAAACAAAGCCAAAAAGCCGAACCCATCGCTGCACTGATCAGCCATTTTGAAACCCAAGGTTCTCAACAGTTAAATGCACACGGTGGTAAAATTGAAGCGTTTACCGCCAGCGAATGGAATGCCATGTCGGCCCAACAACAACACAGCATTCTCAACCAATTTCGCTTGGCTTTCATTGATGAAACTACCGTGAACTGGTGCGAAGCCATGGGTACAGTACTCGCCAATGAAGAAGTCATCAACGGCGTAAGTGAACGCGGAGGCTACCCTGTGGTTCGCAAAAAAATGAAACAATGGAGTTTGCGGATCACCGCTTACGCCGATCGACTCCTCGAAGGATTGAACACCCTTCAATGGAGTGACGCCATCAAAGAAATTCAACGCAACTGGATAGGCAAAAGTCAAGGAGCCGAGATAGATTTCGTGGTGAGAGGCACCCTCAAAACCCTCAAAGTATTTACCACACGCCCCGATACCATCTTCGGTGCTACATTCATGGTTGTTGCACCAGAACTAGAAAATCTTCAAGAATTCTGCAGCGATGACCAATGGCCCGAAGTACAAGCCTATGCCAACAAAGCCAAAAATCGCAGCGAAATTGACCGCATGGCAGATACCACCAAAACCGGTGTGTTTACAGGCGTAGAAGCCATCAACCCTTTTACCGGAGAACCCATTCCCGTTTGGGTGAGCGACTACGTTCTCGCCAATTACGGCACCGGCATCATTATGGCCGTACCCGCACACGATGAACGCGATTTTGCCTTTGCAACCACCTTTAACCTGAACATCGTTCCTGTAATCAAACCCGCCAACAGCGAATTAACCCTTCCCCTCACTGAAGCCTTCAGTGCAAAAGATGGCGTTTGTTTCAATTCGGGTTTCTTAGATGGACTTACCGTGAAGGAAGCCATTGCCGCCGCCATAGAAAAAGTGGAAAAAGCAGGGTGGGGACAAGCCAAAGTCAATTACAAACTGCGCGAAGCAGGTTTTGGTCGACAACGCTATTGGGGAGAACCTTTCCCCATCGTTTATAACGAAGCCGGAATACCCCAGTTGGTGAACCAACTTCCCGTGGAATTGCCCCAGGTAGAAAGCTACAAACCTACAGGCAATGGAGAAAGTCCCCTCTCGGCAGTTTCCCATTGGGTAAATACACCCCAGGGTAAAAGAGAAACCGACACCATGCCCGGTTGGGCCGGAAGCAGCTGGTACTTCCTTCGTTATACCGATCCCCAAAACACCAACGAATTGGCCTCAAAAGAAGCCCTCAACTATTGGCAACAAGTGGATTTGTATGTAGGTGGATCTGAGCATGCCACCGGACACTTATTGTACAGTCGCTTCTGGACAAAATTCCTCTTCGATTTGGGGTACATCACCTGGGATGAACCCTTCCAACGCCTGGTTAACCAAGGGATGATCATGGGGGAAGATGGACAAAAAATGAGCAAACGCTGGGGCAACGTAGTGAATCCCGACGATGTTTGCGCACAATACGGGGCAGACACCCTCAGAATGTATGAGATGTTTTTGGGTCCTCTGACCGACTCTAAACCCTGGAACACCCACGGAATTGAAGGGGTGAGCCGCTTCTTCGGAAAATTTTGGCGCTTATTCTATGAAGGGGAACAATGGGCAGTTACCCAAGAAACTCCCTCCGCGGCAGAGCTCAAAATTCTGCATAAAACCATCAAGAAAGTTACCGAAGACATTGAATCAATGAGCTTTAATACCTCCGTTTCAGCGTTCATGGTGGCAACAAATGAATTGGGCACCCTCAAATGCCGCAAACAAGAGGTGCTGGAAACACTGTTGATTTTGATGGCACCTTTTGCCCCCCACATCACCGAAGAATTGTGGAGTCAGCTCGGACATTCAAACAGCATTCACTTGGCCACCTGGCCCAAGTACGATGCCAGTCATTTGATCGAAAATTCATTCAATTACCCCATCAGCATCAACGGCAAAACACGGGCACAAATCGAATTCGAATTGTCTGCGAGTGAAGCCGACATCCAAACTGCCGTGCTAAACAACGAGTTGGTAATCAAATGGATGGAAGGTAAGCCCTTGAAAAAATTCATCCTCGTAAAAGGACGTATTATCAACGTGGTAGTGTAAGAAATTTATTCTGCCGCAATAACCGCGGTTTGACCTTCAAATACAATCACCATACCCGGATACAACTTGTTCCTTCGGCGGTATTCTTGCACTTCATTTACAACGACCAAACCTTGGTCAATAACCTCATTGGCCATGGCGCCGCTTTCAACCCAACCCAATAATTTCAGGGCTTGGTTCAGTTGAATAAAAGGGGTGTGAATCGTTAATGTTTCCATCAAATGGAGAAACTCTCTCCACAACCACAAGTGCGCGAAGCATTGGGGTTAATGAAGTTGAATCCCTTGCCATTCAATCCGTCAGAAAAATCGAGCTCCGTACCACACAAATAGAGAAAACTCTTCATGTCGCAAACAATCTTCAATCGCTCGTCGCCAAATTGCATATCGCCGGGTTTGTCCTCATTGTCAAAATCCAACTCGTACGTGAGCCCAGAACAACCCCCGCCCTTTACCCCAACACGTAAAAAATGATCGGCAGCGGAAATATTCGACTCCCGCATCAAATCATAAGCCTTGTTCAAGGCCTTGTCGGTGATGGTGATTTCGTTTCCTTGGGCAACCATATTACATCTGTTTAGAAGTGCGTTTTTTCGCTCTCAATGGGCTCCAAACCGTTTTTGGCGCGGTAGTCGTTGATCGCAGAACGAATGGCATCCTCCGCCAACACAGAACAGTGAATCTTTACCGGCGGCAGGGCCAACTCCTCCACGATTTCCATGTTATCGATCTTCAAAGCCTCATCAATCGATTTACCCTTCAACCACTCCGTGGCCAAAGAAGAAGAAGCAATCGCAGATCCACACCCAAACGTTTTGAATTTGGCGTCTTCGATGATGCCTGTCTCGTGATTCACTTCAATTTGCAAACGCATTACATCGCCACACTCGGGGGCTCCAACCAAACCTGTACCTACGGTGTTTTTGGATTTGTCCAAAGTACCAATATTTCTGGGATTGGTGTAATGATCAACAACTTTATCTGAATATGCCATGGTTTCTTTCTTTTACAAATTTACAATTTAGATAGATTCTAAACAAGCATTAATGTTCGCTCCATTCAATGGTTTTCAAGTCGATGCCCTCTTTGAACATCTCCCACAAAGGACTCATATCACGCAGCTTGTTCACTGCACCAGACACACATTCGATGGTGTAATCGATTTCCTCATCCGTTGTGAATCGACCCAAACCAAATCGCAATGAACTGTGTGCCAACTCATCGTCCAATCCCAAACTCTTCAATACATAACTGGGCTCCAACGAAGCGGAAGTACAAGCCGAACCACTCGATACAGCAATGTCCTTGATGCCCATCATCAAACCTTCACCTTCCACATACTTGAAACTGATGTTGCTGGTATGAGGCAAGCGATGCGTTTTGTTACCGTTCAAATAACTTTCTTCCAACTGCAACAGTGCGGCCTCCAATCGGTCACGCATTTTTTGTAAACGTGCACCCTCTTCCGCCATTTCCAAGCGCGCAATCTCACAAGCTTTACCAAACCCAACGATTCCTGGAACATTCAATGTGCCGCTGCGCATACCACGCTCGTGGCCGCCCCCATCCATTTGGGCTGTTACCTTAACCCTTGGATTCTTCCTGCGTACATACAATGCACCTACTCCCTTTGGACCGTACATCTTATGCGCCGTAAAACTCATCAAGTCGATGTGATCAGCCATTACATCTACCGGAATTTTGCCCACCGCTTGGGTAGCATCCGTGTGAAACAAAACCCCTTTGCTTTTACACAAGGCACCAATTTCACGAATCGGCTGTAATACACCCAATTCATTGTTACCGTACATCACAGTCACCAAAATTGTATTGGGCTTAATCGCCGCCTCAATGGCCTCGACGGTCACCAAACCATCACCACCCACCGACAAATAAGTCACCTCAGCCCCCAACTTTTCCAAGTGCTTACAAGTGTCTAACACCGCTTTGTGCTCGGTAGACAAAGTGATGATATGATTGCCCTTGCTGGCGTACATCTCAAACACACCTTTGATGGCCAAATTGTTGCTCTCCGTGGCACCACTGGTGAAAATAATTTCTTTCTCATTGCCACCAATTAACTGCGCGATTTGCTCACGGGCATAGTCTACAGCCTCTTCAGCCTTCCAGCCAAATGGATGGCTCTTACTGGCTGCATTTCCATAGGCCTCCAAAAAGTAAGGAGTCATCGCTTCAAACACGCGTGGATCTACCTGAGTGGTAGCATTATTATCGAGATATACGGGCAATTTCAACATAATCAACGGGGTTATTTAGAGAGTTTCTAAACTGCAAAATTAACGCATATGCCCTCAGATTGTTTCGGTATTTAAACTTTCTATCAAAAGAATGTACTTTGCAGTGAATTTTTCCATGAACAAACTCGAACACATTGGCATTGCTGTTGCAAATTTGGAGGCCTCAGAAGCCCTTTTTACCCGCCTGCTCGGCGTTTCACCCTACAAGCGTGAAGTCGTAGAAAGTGAGCATGTCATTACCTCTTTTTTTCAGGTGGGCGATGTAAAAATTGAATTGCTCGCAGCCACCCAAGAAAGTAGCACCATCGCCAAATTCATCGAGAAAAAAGGTGAAGGATTGCACCACCTAGCCTTTGAAGTTGATAACCTTAGCGATTCCCTGACAGAAAAATCCAACCAAGGGTTTGAACTCATCCACACCCAACCAAAGCCCGGCGCCGATGGAAAAATCATCGCCTTTCTGCACCCAAAATCAACCAATTCGGTCCTCACAGAACTCTGTCAGACCGTCATCAAATAAACCCCCATCCCAAAAAACAAAACGGCCAAAAACAAGTCGATTTGTCGAATCCTCGCCTCTGTGAGGTAGTTTTTTATTTTACCCGCTCCCCAAGCAACCCCCAACTCCGTGCACAAAACCGTGGCCAAAGTGGCAATCCCAAACAACCACTTACCAGAATAGGTGAAATCTGCAGCCGGCGGCAAACTGTATAAACTCAGCCACCAAGCAATATTTACCGGGTTCAACACATTTATTGCAAACGACTTCAACCACAATTGCCAATCCTTCATCTGCATCAATCGCTCATCCACCCCCTTGCTCTTGGCCTTCTGATGATGAAAAATATGAATCACCGCCAAAATCCAAAACACCAGTGCCCCACATAAGGCTATCGTTGAACGGTACGACACCAGCGACTCCGTAATGGCCTCCGAAAAATGCAATGCCAACGTCACATAAATCATGTCGCCCACAATCACCCCCAAGGCCAAAGGCAATCCCTTTCGCCACCCCCCAGCCAAACCCGCCTGAATCAATAGAAAAAACACCGCACCCAGCGAAATGCTCATCACGAAACCCGTGCCCAATCCAAAAATCAAAGGTGCCAACATACAAAATCAACCGATTTTCCATTGAATCTGTGTGAACAAACACACAATCTCTGGGTTTCGGTCTCGCAATTTACTGACAGCCCGTCGATTATTCTTCAATAAAATTGAGGATTGCCGCGCCATACCTAAAAGTATGTGTAAAAGTTGGGGAAGAACAGCCGCTCCCATCCCCCGCCTTCGCACTTGGATGATAGTAATTTTGACTCAATGAGTTTCTTTTCCTCTGATTGGGACGACGACGAAGAAGAAGATGTTTTCCAAGGTGATGTAGACGCCCTGGTCCGCGACTTCGAAAGCAAACAACGTCAAAATTTTTCAGCCCGTGAATGGTTGGAATTGTACCGCTATTATGCCAGTCAGTTCCCCGCCAAAACCGGACAATATCGCGCCGATACCTACATCAAAATTATCCTTGAAACCGCCATTCAGCAGTTTCCCTACATGCCCATTTTCTCTTTGCACATGGCAGAATGGCTCATTCGCGATCAGAAATTGGCCAAAGCCCGCAACATCGTAGCGCAAGCCCTCCAATATACCCCGTTCGAACCCGCTTTGGGATTCATGCAAGCGCTGATCTACAGTTTGCAAGGCCATAAAAAGAAAGCCATGGACGAATTGACAACCGTGCTTGCAAACATGGGCGACGAAGAAGCCATGCTCGAAGACTTTCTGGAAATTTCCCTGTTCCACGGTCAGTTCGACTTGGCCATGCCCGTCCTTGAAAAAGCCTTAGACACTGGCGCAGAAGTAAGCGTCATCCTCGAAAAATACATTGAAAAAGCGGAAGAAGGCGGACTTATCGATGCCCTCCTTCCCATGATTCAGCGAATCATCGACCAAGACCCCTATTCCGCCGAAGCTTGGTATGTGCTTGGGTCAGGTCATATGGCCCAGGGCGACCACGAACAAGCCCTCAAAGCCCTCGACTTCGCCGTTACCATCAATGAAAATTTCGCCGACGCTTGGGTAACATTCTTGGAATGCACCTATGAATTGGGTCACTACCAAGATTTTATCAATACCTACAAAGAGCTGGCAACCCGCTTTCCCAAAAGAACTTTCGCCGAAGTGGAAGGCCTGCTCGCTTGGAGTTACTACGAACAAGGCGATGTAAAAACCTGCCGATCCATCTACAAAGAAATTCTGAAACACCAACCCCAAGATGCCGAGTGCTGGTACTCCATGGGTTTGACCTGGCACTATGAAGAAAATTATTCTGCTGCCATCCCCTACCTCGAACGCGCGTATGACCTAGATCATTTCGAGTCTGACTATGGCATGGTGCTCGCCAGTGCCTATTTCGGTGCAAACATGCAAGAAAAATGGGAAGTCCTCTATGAATCACTGGCCATAGAACACGCCACCAACCCAGAAGTTTGGCTCGATTACAGTACCTCATTGTACGAAGTGGGTGAATCAGACAAAGCCCTCGATGTCATCGAAACCGGTTTGCTCAATAACCCCCAACACAGTGGCCTCCTTTATCGATTGGCCGCCCTATGTTACCTGTCTGGACAGGCATCCGCCGCGATTTTCGTGCTTGAGAAAGCCCTTGAAATCAACGCCAACGAACACATCCAATTGTTTACCTTCGCACCTGAATTGAAAAAGGCTACCGCCATTCTCAATTGCATAGCAAAATTTACACAACCTAGAACAGGATCATGAACCAAGACCTTTTTAACTTATCCCAACTCCCCGATCGCAGCAAAAAACCCCGCAACAGTGGCCTCACCATGGTGATGGACAAAGGATTAAGCTTGCGTGAAGTAGAGAATTTCTTGGAAAACGGAGAAGCCCTCACAGACATCATCAAATTGGGCTTTGGCACCTCATACTTTACCGCCAAAATCCAAGAAAAAATCAAACTATACCAAAGTGTCAATATCCCCGTTTATCTGGGTGGCACCCTGTTTGAAGCCTACATCGCCCGCAATCAGTTTGATGATTATTTGCGCCTGCTCGATAAATTGGGACTTACCCACGTTGAAGTAAGCGATGGAAGCTTGGAGATGAACCACGACACCAAATGTGAATACATCCAAACCCTGTCGAAAAACTATACCGTGTTGAGTGAAGTAGGCAGCAAAGACGCCGAGAAAATCATTCCTCCCTACGAATGGATCGAGCAAATGGAGACCGAACTAAGTGCCGGTGCATGGAAAGTAATTGGTGAGGCCAGAGAGTCGGGAACCGTGGGTATTTTCCGCGGAACAGGCGAAGTGCGCTCCGGCTTGGTGGCAGAAATTATCCGAAAAATTCCTCAAGACAGCGTCATTTGGGAAGCACCCAAAAAAGAGCAACAAGTCTGGTTTATCCAATTGTATGGCAGCAATGTGAATTTGGGCAACATCGCACCCAATGAAATTATTCCCCTAGAAACCCTGCGAATGGGACTTCGTGGCGATAGCTTCCACTTCTTCCTTAATCACTAACGCCTCAATCAACCCCTCTGATTATTTGAACCGGTCCACAAAACCGCTCAAATTCTCGTAGGTCTGATAGCCCAATACCCTGCCTATCACCTGTCCATTCTTGAAGAAAATAACCGTGGGATACCCCTCCAAACGGTAGCGGTCGGCGATGGTGGCCTGGGCCTCAGCATCCACTTTCAGCACAATCACATCCTTGCCGCGGTTCTCGCGAATCTGTTGAACAAACGGCGCCATTTTCTTGCATGGACCACACCAAGTAGTGTAGAAATCTACCATGACCAATTTGTCCCCTTTAATGGTGGCATCGAACTGTTGCTCGGTGATTGGACCATCGTGAGCACCCGCGGGTTTGTTCTGACAAGATACGGATGTGATCATGGCAAACGCCATCGTTAGTATTCCCAATTTGAAACTCATCTGCATTTTTTTGTTGTTTTCGTGATTTACACAAAGGTACTTATTCAATTTCCATATTTTTGTTGAATGACCCACGGAAAAGTTGATTTGTCTATCATCGTACCCATCTACAACGAAGAGATGAACGTGGTTCCACTCAACAACCGCATCGTACAAGTGGTAGAGAACCTAGAGGTTCAGTACGAAATCATTTACATCAACGACGGATCTACCGACGCCAGTGCGGACATATTAAAAGGACTCACCACGTCTTACCCATGCATCAAATTCATTGATTTTTCGCGCAATTTTGGTCACCAAATCGCCATAACTGCCGGCATTGAAAATGCCATCGGAACACGAATAATCATCATGGATGGCGATGGACAAGACCCGCCAGAATTGATCCCCGATCTCTACAACAAATCGTTGGAGGGCTTTGAGGTGGTCTACGCCAAACGCAAAAAACGCAAAGGCGAATCCTGGCTAAAAAAACTCACAGCCAAAGTGTTTTACCGTGTTTTGGCAAAAATTACCCAAATCAACATCCCCATCGATACCGGTGATTTCCGACTCATCCACCAAAAAGTGCAGCAAGTGCTGAAAAACATGCCCGAGCGCCACAAATACTTGCGCGGACAGATTGCCTGGATTGGCTTCAACGCCACCTTCGTAGAATTCGACCGCGAAGAACGCATGGGTGGTAGCACCAAATTTACATACGGAAAAATGATGCGCTTCGCCACCGATGGCATTTCCAGCTTTAGCAACTGGCCATTGAAAATGGCAACTTTGTTGGGCTTTGCAGTGTCAGGCATCGCTTTTTTATTGATTTTATACAGTTTGTACCAAAAGTTTTTTGGCTATACAGAAGTAGGTTGGACATCCCTCCACATTTCCGTGTTATTTTTGGGAGGCGTACAACTTTTGGGCATAGGAATCTTGGGTGAGTACTTGGGCCGTGTGAGCGAAAATGTCAAAAATCGACCTACCTACATCGTAAAAGAATCCAACATCGATCACCTCAATCCCTAACGAGTTGGAACAAAAACACCCCGATCGCGCTTTTTGGCTGTTTTGGATCTTCATTCAGTTGGCCCTTGGATGGTTAGATTTCATGAATATGCCGGTCTATGGCATGCATCAAGGTGCTCAGGCCGATCGCGCATGTGTTGCCTGGAATTTTTGGCACGAATCAATGAATTTTTTTGAACCCAGGGTGATGGAAAACCGCGCCGCCGAAGGCGTCGCGGGCATGGAATTCCCCATAATACCCTATCTGGTCGCGCTGCTGTACAAACTTTTCGGATTCAAACCCATCATTTACCGCCTGCTCGTGGGTAGTATCGTCACCTATGGCATGTGGTCGGCCTGGCGCTTACTATCCCTCTACATACCCCGCACCGCCAGCAAATTGGCCCTCCTCGGGATATTTTACCTATCACCCACCTTTGTCTTCTACACCTGGAATTTCCTGGCCGATCCCGTAGCCCTTTCACTGTCCATCGCCGCACTCTACCACTGGATTCAATGGCATTTTCACCTAGAACCCAAACGAAATTTCAAGATCTATTTGGCACTCATTACCCTTACCGGACTCATCAAAGTGTCGTTCATGATCGTGCATTTTGCCATCATCGCAGTCCTGTTTTTTGAGAAGCGAAAACATCGCTCAAACGTCATCCAAACCAGCGATAACACCTATCAAATCCTCGACGAAGAACAAACCATCACCCTGCCAAACGTACCCTGGCTAGCCCTGTTCATTCCCTTCCTGCCCATTGCTGCCTGGTACCGCTACGCGCAATACCTCACCAACAGCACCTATAACACCCATTTCCTACAACAAATCAACCCCAGCAAATCCATCCCTGAATTCATTCAAGTCACCGAATACAGCCTCAATACCTGGAAAGACTCCCTTTACCCTACCTGGTGTTTGGTGGGCATCGTAGGCATCTGGCTCTATACCATCCTCAAATTTCGCAACAACCTCAGTCTCGTTGAAAAACTCAGCCTTTGGCTGTTTTTGGGTTTCGGTGGTCTTTATGTACTCTTCCACCTCCAATTTCGATTTCACGACTACTATTTCCTCTCTGCCTGGCCCTTTGTACTCATGGCGATACTGTCGCTTCAACAGCGATACCTCAACGGAAAGATATTTCTGCAGGGCATGCCAGCGATTGCCAGTATGCTGGGTTTGTGGATCATCCCCTTTGTGAGCTTTGGTCACGCCAAACGCATGCTACACCATCGCTTTACCCCCAACGATTATTACTGTCAGAACGTCATCACCGACATCAAAGACCTTGAAACCATCGCCCTCTGGCTGAAACAAAACAACACCGAAGACCTTGAAGTATTTGTGGCCTTCGACCCATCGCCAAATACCGCCCTTTACGCCCTACAAACCAAAGGTGTCCGTTTGGCACCCGATTACCAACCCGATCTCGCCAAAGGAATCTTTCAATCGAAATCACAACCCGTACCCGCAGAGTATCCTTGGAAATCAAAAAATAGAAAATTGGGCTATGTTGTAACCAACGATTCCAAACGATGGTTTACAGACTATGCCAACTTCGCCGTGCCCATGACAGATACCCTACCCCTAACCCGTAGCGGTCAATGGGCCCTTTATCGCATCAACAATCCTTAAAGTTTAAAAATCATGGCGGCAGATAGCCCCGCACCGTGCTGCTTGTTTGGCATCACCCACGCTTCCAATCCGCGGAAATCAACACGGAAAAACGTCTTTCCCAAATGCTGAATGGGCGTCTCGAAATTAACAGCACAACCCAAATCATACGTGTCAAACCCTCCCATAGCCAAGTATGGACTCAACGTCAAATACGTCCATTTTTGCTCGCCCTTTGGCATCCATGTTTTTTCCCACGAAAGCCTGCCCGATACCCGATACCCTGGCACATTTAAATAGGTAACATTCATGCTAAAATACTGACCCTTGACCTTGAAGTTTGTCAAATCGGCATACAATGCAAATGGCGTCAATACTGTGCCTGACCGCGTCTGCTCCTGTATCTGTAACCGAGAAATCGCCGAGTCGCGCTGATTCCCAAACCAATTGCTCAACTGCAACTCTTTGGCATTCACAACGGCCTGTTTCAATCCAACCATTTTGGTGCTCGACTCACCCGCCACCGACAAACCCTGCATCGACGCATCCCAAACATAACCCCGACTCTGGACCGCGACTTTGGGCATATGAATAAAACCAAAATCCTTTACCCCAAAGTATAAATAATGCGTCCTCCCGGCGTGTTTAAAAGTACCGAGTCCCTTAATTTTCAGCATTTTATCAAACCCTACTGCCAAGCCCATGCCTTTTTGTAACCAAGGATTCCCATTCACGCCCTGGCTGTAAAATCGCCCGTTAAAAGCCAAAGAATCGCCCGAAGCACTGGTAAACAAAGACATATTACCCGTTTGCAATCGAGAAAATGATGTTGCCTGCAGTAATGATACCTGAAATTTGACCTTAGCATCAAAACGAAAATCTACGGCATTGTATCCCAGCACCTGAAACTGGTTGTTACCCACGTCTAATGTCTGCCCGCGATAGTAGCCATTGCCCCGAAACACAAGCCGATAAGCATCATCCGAGAACTTCGCTCCAACCGATTGAACAGAGCGCACAGAAATGGCATTCAGCGCAACCTTTTCAGGCGAAACACTGGATTTTGGAACCGAAGAGGAACGCAACGCACCCCCATCAAACCGCGAACGCAATGGATAAATCACCAACGAAAACTGCTGATACAGCCCCGCGCGGTTGTTACCCTTCAAATGCGACTCTACCTCCTGCGTAATGTCAGATCCTACGTACCCTCCCAAGGCCAATTTCTCAGTCAATGAAAAAGGCAACACATTGGAACCTGTCGCGAAATGATATCGGAACAACTCCCCAACGGGTGCAGGCTTCGGCATGACAACTGGGGGCTCTGGCTTTAAACCCTTTTCATCAACCGCTGATGCCGATAACGGCAAACCCAGCCACAATAACCCAATAATTCCCAATCGCCTCATCCTATTTGCCCATTTTAACTTCATACTCAAAATCTACCACAGTAGAAACCGAAATCGTACTCACATCGTAAATTTTCTGCATCTGACCCGACCCCAAAAAGGTGGTTGTAATGGCAATAAACTTGGCCTTTTTCAACGCCTCTATTTTGTCCTTGCCCAAACCCATCGTGAAGAAGGTCTCACCCGGTTGACTGGGATAGCCCGCAGCATCCAAAACCGCTGGCTCAATCACTTGGTCTGATGGATCGATATCCAACTGGGTCAACATGTGCATCTCAGGATCCAGCAAACTCATCTGCAACTTCGCGCCAATGGGAAAAGTATTGCTCACATTCACTTCCATTTTGGCCGATTTGATGCGTGAAACATCACCCAGCGAGTTTAAATCAATGGCCTGGGTATCGCGCAACACAAATTCTCCCACTGAAAAATTCGCCGACGCCTCAACTTTCAATACGATGTCTACTTTGCTGTTATCAAACACAAAATCCTTGTATAAACTCACGTTTCCGTTGGGATTGACTTCCATGTCGAGATTGTAATCCAACATCTGTGGCAAATTCTCAATAAAGGCCTTGATGTTCGAATTTCCCGCATCCAAAACCACCTCCGAAACAGTATAAGCATCCCGAACAAACGGCGGTGACGTAATAAATATATCGTTCGCCAAAGGCGTTGCCTTGAGCGCCACGGAATTTTTGGTAAATACGTTCTCCCCCTTCAAAGAATTCACCTTAACACGACCATCCGCGCCGATACCATTTTTCACCACCAAACTCACCTTGAAATCTTTGAATTTGAAATCGCCATTCAATCCCTTGAATAAATCAAATGGCGTTTTTTGATCGCCCGTCTGGGTGAGTGATTGCCCCATGTATCCAATGGCATAATCCGGAACCAACGATTCCATGCGGTACTCCAACCGAATACTGTCCTTTAAACCGATGGCAACCTTCCTTCCCGAGCTATCCAAACGAACAATTAAAATTTGGTGAAATGTATTCACCGTATCCTTCACATCTGGATCCTTGCCCCTGAAATCAATGATGTAATCGGTTAAATCGAAATCCTCAAATCGTTTGCTCGAACCCCCAGCAGGAGCCGCTGGCAATTTCACGATGCTCGATAAAACCACACCATTTTTCTTGGCACTCGGAATCTCAAAATACATCGTCATGTCCTCCTGAATGGTACTCACCAAATTGATCTTCAATTTTCCGGCCTTGGCCTTAAAATACTTCACTTCTGCACCCCCCATATAAACCGTTAACCCCTCGTTTTGCTCAATCACGTTCTGGGTTGGAAACGCCGCAATGGCATACCGCGGACGAAGCTGAGAAACCGTCAATTCCACGTCAACCCCCTTGTCGGCATCAATCAACACTGGACCATTGCTGGCCTCTGTGGTCAATCGCTTGATGCTGCCCTTCAGTTGTTTGGTAACCGTTTTATTCCGCAAATCGATGCGCTTCGTCACCTTGCCATTCATGGGGATGTTCGTAAAAGAATCGTATGCAACCTGACTGTTATCGCCGGCATTGGTCAATTCAAAAACAACCAATTTTACATTCACCGGTAAATTGTTGGTGATGCTGATATCCAAATACCCACTGTCTAAGGTCGCCGTCTCAAAAAATGCACTGGCATCGATGTCTACGGGCGATAAATTCCCTTGGTTTTGTTCAGGTATATCGGCCGTTTGACCGTTAAGCAATTTAAAAATGGGGTTGATTTGTCCCAGCGTGATTTTCTGCACGATGGTTTGGTTGTTTAACTTCAACTTTCTCAAATTGAACGAAGCCGTTAACCCAGTATCATAGGCACGCACATTGGCCATTCGATAACTGTATACCAAATTTTCGTAGGTCAATTTGTAACTGCTATCAGAAGGTGTTTTCTGTAAAAATTTGGCATCTATTTGCCCCAACCCCAACTTGGTCTTGAACAAGGGGGCAACCACCCGATTGTCCCACGAAAGTGGCTCACGTTTACAAGCAAAAAATAGCACAACGCAAGCAATCGGATAAATGAACTTGATGAATGTCTTCATTTTGGGTACAATTTACTCATCAACCCAAGTATCTAACAAACGATAGACAAAGAAATGTGTCATTTTCATGCGGTTATGACAGTCCATGGGCAACACCCAAATGCTCAAAACAACGAAGCTTTCACCCCAAAGTAGATGGCAATACCCCAAAGAATAACAGACGCCGTCATCAACATCAACAACCGAAATCGGTTTGATTCCATCGTAGTCAATACCAAACATCCCACGGGAATGCTGATGATAATGGGTGCAAGAAAAACCAAAAAATACACCCCGCCAGAGCGTTTGACGCGCACAATGAATCGATTTTTTCTACTAAAACGCTTTACTGGGCCATTCAAACCGCCCCGCTTTTGCGTAAAAATGACCCACTTCTCCAAAATCCAATGACCCAAAAATATCCATATAAAACTACCAAAGACGCCCCCAACCACCGATATAAACAACCCCAAAAAATCATTTTCCACGAAGGCCATGGCCCAAATCAATCCCAACAGAAATTTCACACCGCTAAGCAAAAAAATGCCCGCCAAGTGCAAAAAACCTTCGTCTATCACTATACCAAAGAGGGCCATTTCAATTTTCTACCAATTTACGCCTCACCAACCAAGGTTGGATATTTATTTGCAATTTTGTGCGTCTGACTTGCTTTGAAGAAACAATTGAAAAATACTTGGGTTTTAATTTGCCTATTGTGCATAGCAGCAACCGTTGATGCACAGGTGTTTCAACCCAGTGCGCCCGCATCACGGGGAGATTCTTCCGCAATCAAATCAGACACCACCGCAAGCAAACCCAAGTCCAAGGTTCCACCCAGAACCACGAGTATTTCAAACTTCCTCGAATTTAATGCCGCGTTGGAGCCCTACATATGGTTCTCAAATGATGTTAAAAGAAAAACCAAGAATCCCAAGGATACCTTGATTTACCCTTGTTACGAAATCGACACAGCACAGATCAACGTAAATCAATATCGCAATCAAGGACGATACGGTTTGGGGTTTTTACAACAATTCAACCTGGGAGAGCCCGGAAGCCCCGTTTACACGGGCTTTGAAATCAACACGCTGCAAGACATCGTGAACCCAGGCTGTAACCCATTTGGTTCGCAAATCACCCGTGCACGCGACATGAATTTTTACCGTGCCTTTGCACCTTTCACAGAATTCAACTACTTACAAGGACCTGGAAAAACCATCGCGCTGAACGCGCTCCATACCCAGAATTTTAGTCCGGGATGGAATGTCACCCTCGATTATCGCAGCATCATCAACCAAGAGCAATACACCGGATCTGGACAAAACAACCAATTCCGCAACATCAAGTTGGGCAGCTTGTATCAAAGCACAAACAACCGATACAAGCAAATCATCGCCCTCACGTGGAACCGCTCCAACAGAAATGAAAATGGCGGACTTGCCGTGGATTCTCTCTTCTTCGTTCCGCAATCGACAGAAAAATGGGGTACGCGAACTTTGGGCTTTTATAACCCTACACTCACTACAGCCGCCTCCAAATTCAAACAATTCGAACACCTATTTAGCCATAAATACCATCTCAACAAACATTGGGCAGTGAGTCAGGAAGTGGCTTTTCAACGATTGACCTACGAGTACAAGGACAGTAAACGCGACACCAACTACTACGGATCAACCTATTTCGATAGCAAAACCAAAACAGCCGATAGCAATGTTTGGCACATTTTCACCCACAAAACGGGCATAGAATACTATTTCCCCAGGATGCGACGACACAGATTTTCTTCTCTGAGTTTAAATTATGTTGTCCAATCCCAAACTTATCAGTCCAAACAGAGCCGGTTCAATGACAACTTCACTGATCCATCGGCCTCCCATTCTGTGGAGTTTGTTTCAAAAGGCTTCGGTAAGTTTATTCCAAGAATCAACACCATGCATACATTGGCTGGATACGGCAAAGGATCAAACCAGACCACGGTGGGGATGCCCATTTATCATAAAACCTACCATTACAATTCCATCAACGACCCAGTCCAAAATTCCTTTGATTCCTCTAGTCGCATGTATATTGATGCGCAGAGCGTCGTGGGTCCTAAAAATAGCAAACTCTCTTGGGGTCTTGTTTTATACTACAACAACCAATTTCAACCGACAAGCCTACAACAACAAGCATTCTATTCCAACCATTTCTTGTACAACAAAGAACTGTTGTTCACAGGCGACAAAAGCAATCAGGCCTTTTTCTATTTAACAAAATTCAAAAAGCCCAATGTGGCCAACTTGAATGCCCCAAACCCCGCAAAAAACCAAACTGGATCACCACTTGCAGATGCACAAAAGGTGAAATTTAATACCACTTTCACCATTCAAAACGGCACTTGGATCAATCCAACCATGTCCATTGATTCCGTGCCCGTAACACAATTAAAGGACGCCCAATACATGTCGTTTATCCTTGGTTTTAATTGGTATTTTACAAAATTTTCAATAAATCAATTCATTTCCAATAAGACATTTAAACCCTCTGAATTAACCAATCTGTTTAATTACGGTGTGCCGGTTTGGAAATCCACAACTTCCCTCCGATACAGAACCCCTGCATTCCATCATGCCATGGATTTAACCCTGGGGGCCGACATCCAATACACCTCGAAATTTCAAACCACATACTACCGCCCCGATGCAGCCACCTTCGTGGTAGACACCAACAAAACCGAATCGGGCAATTATTTTGAACTCGACCTATATGCCGTTGCACGCGTTCAAACCGTGGATATATTCCTCAAAGCAGAACACATCAACGAGATTTTTATCATACCCGGATTTAACACGCGATACCAATACATCGCGGGGTACCCCATCCAGCCCTATCGCATCCGTTTCGGATTGAATTGGATATTCTACAATTGATTCTCGCGCGCACCGAGTTTCATAGCCCCAATTAATGCGCTTCTAGCCAGTTGTTGCCCTTGCCAGATTCTACCAATACGGGCACATCCAAAGTCATCGCGCCTTCCATCAAGGCCTTGATTTTTGGCTCCACATAGGCCAGTTCGTCTGCCGGCACGTCAAACAGCAATTCGTCATGCACTTGCAAAATCATCCGCGTCTTCAACTTTTCAGCATTTAACCAATCGTGAATTTGTATCATGGCCAACTTAATCATATCCGCCGCACTCCCCTGAATGGGTGCATTGATCGCATTTCGCTCTGCAAAACCACGCATCACCGCATTCGCCGATAAAATATCACGCATATATCTCCGTCTACCCAAGATGGTCTCAACATATCCCTGCTCCCGCGCTTTATTCACGGTTTCATCCATGTAGTCCTTGATACCCCCAAACTGCTTGAAATAGTTCTCGATTATCTCCTTGGCTTCGCCCCTTGAAATACCTACTCGTTGACTTAACCCAAACGCCGAAATACCGTAAATGATACCAAAATTCACCGTCTTTGCCTTGCGACGCATTTCCTTGTCCACCTCTTCAATCCCCACACCCCAAACCTTCGCTGCTGTGGCCGTGTGAATGTCAATCCCCTGTTTGAACGCCTCTTGCATTCCCGCATCACCACTCATGTGCGCGATGATTCGTAACTCAATTTGAGAATAGTCACAACTCAACAACACCGTCTCAGGTCCCTTCGATACAAACGCCTTCCTGATCTCCCGACCCAACTCTGTGCGAATGGGAATGTTCTGCAAATTTGGATTCTGACTGCTCAATCGTCCTGTCGCAGCAACCGCCTGATTGAAGTGTGTATGCACGCGTCCTGTATGCGCATCCACCAACAAGGGTAATGCATCCACATAGGTGCTTTTCAATTTCTGCAAGGCCCTGAAATCGAGAATGTACTGCACAATGGGATGCTTTCCCAATAGGGCATTTAACGTTTCTTCGTCGGTTTGATATTGACCGGTTTTTGTCTTCTTCGGCTTATCTGAAAGCTTGAGTTTATCAAACAAAATGGTTCCTACTTGCTGGGCCGATGCGATATTAAACACACCGCCCGCTTCCTGAAAAATGTTCGCCTGTACCCCGCGAACCTGCTCCAACAATTGATTGCTGTAATCTTTCAAAAAGTCTACGTCCACACGCACGCCCTGACGTTCCATCGCTTCCAAAACGGTGACCAAAGGCATTTCCACATCCATCAAAAGCCCCAGCAAACCCCTTTCCTCCAATGCCGGCTTGAGCACGTGATACAACTGCAAAGTCACATCCGAATCTTCCGCCGCATATTCCGCAATTGCGCTGAGTTCTACATCACGCATCGACCCCTGACTTTTGCCCTTTTTTCCAATCAACGTCTCAATAGAAATTGGGGTGTATCCCAAAAACTTTTCACTCAACAGTTGCATGTTGTGTCGTTGATCTGGCTCCAATAAGTAATGGGCCAACATCGTATCAAACATAGGACCACTCACGGTAACGCCATAATTCTGCAAAACGGTGATGTCATATTTGATGTTCTGTGCGATTTTCAAGCGATCGGAAGCCAATACATCGGCAAATTTCTGAACCAATGCGGTTGCCTCAACGCGATCTGCAGAGACCGGTACGTACCATCCCTGATGCGGCGATGTGCTAAATGAAAGTCCCACCAACTCAGCATGCAGGGATTCTACATCGGTGGTTTCTGTATCAAAACAAAATTCACGGGCCTCCTGTAGGGCTAGCAATAACGACGCTATGGCCGCATCCGTATCAGCAACGATATACTCATGTTGTACGTCATGTATGGTCTTGTAAACAACGGCCACTCCCGAATCACCCGCTTCGTCGTCGTCACCCGCGGCAACATCAAATAAGGAAGTTTGGTTGGTTGGTTGAGGTTTTGCTTTTTTTACTGTGGAGGGTGCAACCGGGTTGCCAAACAAATCCGTGGCTCCAGAACCACTAGAGGTAGCATCTGCCACACCATCGCTTGCGCTTGAACCTGCGGTTCCACCATCGCCCAACACCCGACGCATCAACGTCCTGAATTCCAATTCTTCAAAAATTTCTCTCAGTACGGGCTCATTCACCGGCTCCATTTTTAGGCCTTCCAAGTCCAATTCAATCGGCACCTGCGTATCGATGGTCGCTAACCACTTGCTAATTTTGGCTTGCTCAGCATAGGTCCGGAAATTCTCCTGCATTTTACCCTTGAGCTTGTCGGTGTTCTCCAAAATGGCTTCCATACTGCCGTATTCTTGGATCAACTTCTTGGCCGTCTTCTCACCCACGCCTGGCACACCGGGAATGTTGTCTGAAGCATCACCCCAAAGCCCCAAAATATCAATTACCTGCTTGGGATCCGTAATCTCCCACTTCTTCAAAATTTCGTCCACACCCAAAATCTCGTCACTATTTCCCATCCGCGCCGGCTTATAAATCTTCACATTTTCTCGTACCAACTGACCGAAGTCTTTGTCAGGCGTCATCATGAATACATCATAACCCAAATCACCCGCTTTCCAAGCCAATGTGCCAATGATGTCGTCCGCTTCATATCCGTCCATCGTAATAACCGGGATATTAAACCCTTCGATGATCCGGAAAACATAGGGAATGCTCTTGCGCAAGTCCTCCGGCATTTCTTCACGCTGCGCTTTATAGGCTTCAAACTGTATGTGTCGTTGCGTGGGAGCCGATGTATCAAAAACCACCGCCAAATGCGTGGGTTTCTGTTTTTTAATGACATCCAATAGCGTATTGGTAAAACCCATCATAGCACTGGCATTTAACCCGTGCTGGTGATGCGTGGATTCTGGATAAAAGCGAAGAAGGCACGATAAATCAATGCCATTCCATCGAGTAAAAAAATCTTTCCGTTCGACATGAATTCAAAGCAGCAAGTTACACAGAATGCACCTTGAATTGGAACGAGGCGGGTTGATTTATCCGATTATTCGGTCTTTTTCCGAAAACCCAAACTCACCCCATTAATACAATAACGCAACCCCGTTGGTTGTCCGTATCCATCATTGAAAACATGACCCAAATGTCCGCCACAAGCGCTGCAAACAACTTCCACCCTGCTCATTCCATGCGAATAGTCCGCGATTTCCTTGATCCGAGATTTGTCGATCGATTGATAGAAACTAGGCCATCCACAGCCTGCGTCAAACTTGGTTTCACTTGAAAACAATTCCTGACCACAGCCCTTGCAGACGTAGGTACCAGAATCCCATAGGGTTTCATATTCACTCGTAAACGGTCGCTCCGTACCCTTTAATCTCAATACTCGGTAGGATTCTTCACCCAACACCGACTTCCACTCCTCTTCTGTTTTCTGAATTTTGTATGACATGGTATCTTTTCTCAAGGTATCGGAATTGGCAGCACGACTTCTCAGCTGTCCGGAGGCACACGTCCAAGAAGTGGTAATTACACACGACAAGGTAATAACAAACAGTGGTACCCAATGCTTCATGATATTTAAACAAAAATGTTTCACAAAGGTTGTAAGTTCGCGTGCCCCATGAATTTTTTCAGCCACTTTCTCATCGATCATAAACCCGATGCACCTGCCTACAATGTAGCGCTCATCATGCCCGATTTACTGAGAAACTTCACCCCTAAATCTTGCAAATTCCATTTTCAAGAAGCATTGGACGAACTCAACAAGGCTAACAATCCCGATGCCGACCTCATTCAATTTTTCGAAGGGTGTTTGCAACACATCAACCGCGATAAAGCCTTTCATTCATCGGCATTCTTCAAAAATACCTACGACAAACTGCGCGATGAATGGAAATCTATTTGTGCAAACTATCAAATACCCAAATTTTGGTTTTCACTTCATGTGTTAATTGAAATAATGCTAGACAAATACTATATAGATAATCAATTAGAAAAATTAACATTATTTTACAGTCAGCTTAAATCACAGCGAACTACCGTAGAAAAAGCCCTTCGTTTTTTAGAACACCCCCATCATGAGCTCTTTTTCGAGCGTTACGATCGCTTTTGTGAGGTTCAATATTTATTTCATTACCAACAAATTGATCGCATCGCCTTCGCCTTGCATCGAATTTTTATTCAAGTAGGCATCCCCACAGACTGGTACGAAAAATTCGAACCCATGATTGTCGCCGATATTTCCAAGCTATACCAAAGATGGATTGAAGAACTAGAACCCCTTGGACTACACGAAATACAAGGTGGTAACCAGGGCGCACAATAACCCCCATCCCATCAACTCTTTCCACCAATATCGCTTTTCTCCAGTAAAGAAATAGGCGATGAGTATGGCCGCCGGGAAAGCGGTTAACAAATGAAAACTCTTGAGCTCTCGCCAGTGAATGGCCAACAGCAACAAACTATACACGAAAAATAAGAGGATCACCAATTTACTGCGCCTCACCTCTACATTGTCGCTGAAATAATTCCCGCTAACCTTCATCAAACCAAAAATTGCCACCAACAAAAACGATACGTAAACGCTGTATTTGGTGAGTAAGCCCACTATACCATCGCCCAAACCATTGATATTTAAAGGGGTGGTGGTAATATTGGAAACAGCAGCAACATCCCATCCGTTGATAAAAATCAAACATCGCAACACATAATACGGCAATACCAAGCCAAATACGATGGCCAAAACATCGCGTATAACAATGGTTTTGAATACCAGCACGCACGACAAGACAAACAACAAAATAAGCAGATGATCCGGCACAATCAGTATCGCCATCCCAAACGCCAACGCACTATAAAACAACAGTACCGTGGAATATCCATCTCGCAAACGCAACAACAATATCAATCCCAAAAACACAAAGAAATTTCCAAAATGATATTCTGTCACCAGCATATTCTCCAAGTAAATACTCTGTAACAAAATGAAAAAATAGGCGGGTAAATATCCCACTGGACGCATGATGGCGTGCGATCGGACCATCTCATTGATCATAATGGCCAACGCTACAACCATAATTAATGAAATCACTACGGAAAAGACAGGCCAGCGGTTAATCCAAGAGACCCAGGCCGACAGAATTCCCGGCTTAGAAATAATGGCCTCCTTCGGAATCACCCACAAAGCTGGTATTCGTATAGCTATGGCTATTACAATTACCAGTAACAAGGTAAATAATCCGTGGTCTTTGAGGCGGTTAATCATTTGAATACACTTGAAGCCAATGCCATTGTTTGTCGCGGTAAATGGGTACTGTAAGCGTGCAATAATCGGTGTGAAGTCCCTCATAGGGAACTATAGCACCGGGAATATTTTCACTGCGAAACAACCACTCCCTCTCCGTTGCAAAGGTATTGTCAATTTGCACATGCATCACACGATTCATTTCTCCTTCATCATCATTGTAAACCAAATTCAATGAACCCGCACAGATATAAAAGGCAAACCCATACAAATAGGAGCTCGACGAAGTTCCCACCTGCGTTTTTCGTATCATCACAACCGTATCTAGGTCACCCGAAGGCTTCAAAAAAAACGTGGCAATGTCGCCGTAATGATAAAACAATTTACTACTGGTCTGAGGCACACCATTCACATAATACGATTCCATCTGCCGGGTTTCAAAAAACTGCTCGGCTAAAATCACACTCCCTCCATGACTCAAGGGTACAATATCCCGAATAAAATAGTTCTCAGGCTTGCCCGATTTCTTGGTGGCCGATAAGCCAGACAATTGACGATTTTGCCTGTCCTCCCATGTAAATGCATCAATCAACCAATGGTTTATGACGCTATCATTCTTCAGGCTCATCGTCTCGAAATGACCTTTAAAATGTCCTGATAAACCAAGCTGTTTCCAGTCCGACCAAAAACCATGAAGGACAAACGTTTGGGTTTGAGGTTCCATCGAAATCGCCAACTCACGAATCATGCCGTCCAAAGCAATGCGCTCTTGGTAGGATTGGCCCTGTTGCCGATAAATCACATGAAAATGACTTACCTCTTTTTTGGCATTAAACAGCGTTGGACCCGAAACCAAATCCTCGTACACCAAGCCCATTTCTCCCCGCTTGTTGACCTCCGCCGATCGCCAAACCACCTCATCTACACCAAACTCAATGGGCAGTGACAGCAAAAAACTATCGAGCACATCGCCACCTTGATTGATACTCATACCCCGAGCCATCGTCATTCGCTTACCATCATCAAACCAGCCCCATTTCACTCCAAAAGCGAATATTCCCAATGATTGTCGATCCGTTGAACCTACGGTTTCCCATTGGGTGATATCCAAATCCATTCCTGTAAAAGTGGCGATTTCCTTGCTTACAACCGGTCCGTCCATGCCCAATTCCAGTCGATGATGAAAGAACTTGAATACCTGTCGACGCACCTTTAATACCGACACCCAGTAAAAAAAAGAATCCCCCATCACCAATTTCAAGATCTTCTGTTTGCCTTGGGCTTCTATTTTTCTATCCGACTGAAAAATCATGTCCGTCGAATATTTTTCAAGTACAAAGCCCAAACCCAGATCAGCATTGGACGAATAGACCGTATAAACCTGTCCATGGGCCTGTCCCAAAGCCTTGCGAAATTGGCTTTTCTTTTGAGCCAACCCTGCCTGATTTGAAACCACAGTGGTCTGGGCAGATATCGTAAACGAGAACAACCCAACAATCAACCCAAAAAGAAGTTTCAAATCCTTCACTTCTCAAAAATCAACCTACTTGGTTGAATTCCCAAGCACTGCCGTAATTTTGCGGAACAATTATTCTTAGTCCCAATCTCTTGCACGCTACAGCCAACCATAAAGAAACCGCCATTGTGGTGGGGGTAAATACGCCACAACAGTCCATTCCCATTGAGGAAACCTTGGCCGAATTGGAACAACTCGTGCTCACTTCAGGCGCTGAATCCAAAAAACGATTTATCCAAAACCTGGAACATCCCCAACCAAAAACCTATGTGGGAAAAGGCAAATTGGAGGAAATCAAACAATATGTCGCCAACCATAAGATTGACCTAGTCATTTTTGATGATGAACTCACACCGGCGCAAGTGAGGAACATCGAATCTGAACTGGAAAACGCCAAAATACTCAGTAGAACCCACCTCATTCTTGACATTTTTGCCAACAACGCCAAAACGGCTCAAGCAAAAACACAAGTGGAGCTGGCCCAAAGTATTTTCATGTTGCCACGCCTCACCGGGATGTGGACCCACCTCTCAAAGCAAAAAGGAGGTATCGGCATGAAAGGCCCCGGAGAAAAGGAAATCGAAACGGACCGTCGTGTACTACGCGATAAAATTGCACTCCTAAAAACGAAGCTGCAGGACATTGAAAAAATTGGACAAACCCAGAGAAAATCCCGGGATGGCGTGTTTCGATGTGCCCTCGTTGGCTACACCAACGTGGGAAAAAGCACCGTCATGAATTTGCTGAGTAGATCCGATGTCTTGGTAGAAAACAAATTATTCGCCACCCTGGATGCAACCGTGAGAAAAGTAGTCATTCCCCACCCCGATAATCAAGGTGGTATGCTTCCATTGTTGTTGAGCGATACAGTTGGATTTATCAGAAAACTGCCTACCCTTCTCATTGAGAGTTTCAAGAGCACACTCGCCGAAGCCATGGAAACCGATTTGCTCATTCACGTGGTAGACATCTCAAACCCTGCCTTTGAACAACAAATGATGAGTGTCAAAGAAATTCTTCACGAAATTGGCGCCAGCAACAAACCTGAACTCATCGTATTCAATAAAATTGATGCTTTCAAAGAACCGGAAGACGATGATTTTTTTGTGGGATCTACCGGTCTTACCCTAGAACAATTTGAAAAGAGTTGGATCGCAAAAGAAAATGCGCCTGCGGTCTTTATCTCTGCCCAAAACAACGTAAACATCGAAAAGCTTCGCAATACCATTGCCGAATTATTGCTAGAACAAAAAAGGGCCAACTTCCGTTGACCCTTAATTCAATGATTTTTCGACCAAAGATTAAAATTCATCTTCATTGAAGAAGTAGTCATCATCCGAGGGATAATCACTCCAAATTTCTTCAATGCTCTCGTATGGCTCTCCGTCGTCTTCAAGCTCCTGCAGGTTTTCTATCACCTCCAAAGGAGCGCCAGAACGAATCGCATAATCGATCAACTCATCTTTGGTGGCTGGCCATGGCGCATCGTCCAAATAGCTAACCAATTCAAGTGTCCAATACATAATTCTT